>NZ_DASVFL010000120.1:0-12065 GCF_036380075.1 Lentzea sp.
TCGACACGACCAGGGCCCGCGAGGAGCTGGGCTGGGTGCCGCGCAGGAGCAGCCGCGACTGCGCCCGCGAGCAGATCGGCGGCATCGCCGACGCGACCGCGCTCCCGAGCCCGGCGCTGCGCCGCGACCGGTTCCGGACCGAGCCGCGCGGCGTCCGCCCGGTGCACCGCGAGGCCAGTCGTGCGGCTGCATCCCGGTGAGGTCGAGGCCGAGGGCTGGCACGTCCTGCCGCTGTCCACTGTGGTGGGCCAGCTGCTCGGGAAAGCGCCTGCTGACAACGAACGCCCTGCCGTCGTCGCGATAGACGGCCGCGGTGGCGCGGGGAAGTCGGTTCTCGCGCAACGGCTGCACCGGCTCGTGCCGTCGTCGGCCGTGGTGCACACCGACGACATCGCCTGGAACCAGGCGTACTTCGACTGGGCGGACCTGATGACCCGGCACGTCCTCCGGCCGCTGCACCGGGGTGAGGCCGTCGACTTCCGGCCGCCCGCGTGGGTGGCGCACGACCGCCCCGGCACGATCCGCGTTCCGGCCGGGACGGACGTCGTGTGGGTCGAGGGCACGGGGATGGTCCGCGACGCGCTGGCACCGTGGATCGACGCCTCGGTCTGGGTGCAGGGCGACCTGGACGAGCAGGAACGGCGGCTCGTGGAACGCGATGGCGACTCCGCCGCCCAACGGGAGCACGTCACCGCGTGGCTGGCCGAGGAGCTCCCCCACATGCAACGGGAACAGCCGTGGCGCAAGGCCACTCTCACCGTCGCCGGTACGTCAGAGCTCCCGCACGACCCCGAGACCGAGGTCGTCGTCGCCGGAGGTCAGCCCGACCGGGAGTGAACTCCACCGGCCACGGGTTCATTCCTCCCGCCACTTTCATCTTTTAGCACGACCGGGGTCTTGCGGCAAGACCCCGGTCGTGCCGCAGAATCTCCCGCTTGCGCCACGGACTGCGGAGACGCGGCCGCCGCGAAATGCTGGGGAAGGCGAAACGGGGGAAGCTGAAGGATGACAGGCAACGTGCTCGGACTCCGGGAGATCGACCGGACGCAGGTCGCCCTCTGCGGCGGCAAGGGAGCGCACCTGGGAGAGCTGTCGCGGATCGACGACGTCCGCGTGCCGACCGGCTTCTGTGTGACGACGACGGCGTTCCGTCAGGTGCTGCGGGACGCACCGTCCATCGACGATCTGCTCGACCGGTTGGCGCGCCTGAGCCCGGACGACCGGGACGCGATCCGCGAGATCAGCGAGGAGACCCGCCGGGTGGTGGAGGGGACGGCCGTCCCCGAGGACGTGGCGGAGGCGATCACCGCCCGTGTCGTGGAGGGCACCGCCTACGCGGTCCGGTCGAGCGCGACGGCGGAGGACCTGCCGTCCGCGTCGTTCGCGGGCCAGCAGGACACGTACCTGAACGTCGTCGGCGCGGACGAGGTGCTGCGGCACGTCCGCCGGTGCTGGGCTTCGCTGTTCACCGAGCGGGCCGTGACCTACCGGCTGCGCAACGGTTTCGACCACCGCCAGGTCCTCATGGCCGTGGTGGTGCAGGAGATGGTCTTCCCGCACGCGGCCGGTGTCCTGTTCACCGCCGACCCGGTGACGTCGGACCGCACGGTGTCCTGTGTGGAGGCGAGCTTCGGGCTCGGCGAGGCGCTGGTGTCCGGGATGGTGAACCCGGACGTCTACCGCGTCCGCGACGGCGTCATCGTCGAGAAGACCGTCGCCGCCAAGAAGCTCGCGATCCACGCGCTGCCCGGCGGTGGCACGCGCGAGGAGGAGGTCGAGCCCGGGCTTCGAGAACGGGCTGCGCTCACCGACGAGCAGGTCGTCCGGCTCGTCGAGCTGGGCCGGCGCGTCGAGGCGCACTTCGGGCGGCCGCAGGACGTCGAGTGGTGCCTGGCCGACGGCGGCTTCCAGGTCGTGCAGAGCCGTCCGATCACCACGGTGTTCCCCGTGCCGCCGGGCGACGGGCAGAACCGCGTCTACGTGTCGGTCGGGCACCAGCAGATGATGACCGACGCGATGCGGCCGCTGGGCCTGTCGGTGTGGCAGCTGACGACGCCCAGGCCGATGGCCGTGGCGGGCGGGCGCCTGTTCGTCGACGTCACGCAGATCCTGGTCACCCCCGCGAGCCGGGCCGGTTTCCTGGGCGTCGCGGGCAAGTCCGACACGTTGATGGGCGACGCGCTGCGGACCGTCCTCGACCGCGAGGGCTTCCTCCCGCCGGTCCCGGACGAGACCCCGCAGGAGATCCCGGGCGCCGCGCCCGCCACCATCGAGACCGACCCGGACGTCGTCACCGAGCTCATCGCCGCCGCCGAGACGTCGGTCGCCGCGCTGACGCGGGAGATCGCCGGGAAGTCCGGCGTGGACCTGGTCGACTTCGTCCTCGCGGACTTCGCCGAGCTGCGCCGCGTGCTGTTCGACGCGCGGAGCACCCAGGTGATCATGGCCGGGATGCAGGCGGCCTGGTGGCTCAATGACCATCTCCAGGAGTGGCTGGGCGAGAAGAACGCGGCCGACACCCTGTCCCTGTCCGCGCCGCACAACGTCACGGCCGAGATGGGTCTGGAACTGCTCGACGTCGCCGACGTGCTCCGCCCGCACCCCGAGGTCGTGGCCCGCCTCCAGGACACCGGCGACCTGGACGGCCTGGCGGACCTGCCGGGCGGCCGGGAGTCTCGTGACGCGATCCTGGGCTACCTCGGCAGGTACGGCATGCGCTGCGTCGGCGAGATCGACATCACCCGCCCGCGCTGGAGCGAGCACCCCGCGACGGTGCTGCCGCTGCTGCTCGGCAACGTCCGGAACTTCGGGCAGGGCGCCGGTGAGCACCGCTTCGAGCAGGGCCGGCGGACCGCCGAGGCCAAGGCGCGGGAGCTGCTGGACCGCCTGCGGGCCCTGCCCGACGGCGACGGGAAGGCCGCCGAGACCGAGCGGATGATCGAGCGCGTGCGGACGTTCGCCGGCTACCGCGAGTACCCGAAGTACTTCATGATCAGCCGCTACTTCGTCTACAAGCAGGCACTGCTGGCGGAGGCCGACCGGCTCGTGCGGTCCGGTGTCCTCGCCGACCGGGAGGACGTCTTCTACCTGACGCTGCACGAGCTTCGCGACGTCGTGTCGTCGAACGAGGCCGATGCGGAGCTCATCCGGCAGCGCAGCGAGGACTTCCTCTCCTACCAGGCGCTCACGCCACCCCGGGTGCTCACCTCGGACGGCGAGGCGATCACCGGGTCGTACCGGCGCGACGACCTGCCGGACGGTGCCCTGGCCGGTCTGGCGGTGTCCGGGGGAACCGTCGAGGGACGGGCCCGCGTCGTGCTCGACATGGCCGAGGCCGACCTCGAACCGGGCGACGTCCTCGTCACGGCGCACACCGACCCGAGCTGGTCGCCGCTGTTCGTGGCCATCGCGGGACTCGTGACGGAGGTCGGCGGCCTGATGACGCACGGCGCGGTGGTGGCGCGGGAGTACGGCCTGCCGGCCGTCGTCGGGCTGGAGAACGCCACCCGGCTGATCCAGGACGGGCAGCGGATCCGCGTCAACGGCACCGACGGGTACGTCGAGATCCTGCCCGACTGACCCGGCGGCGTGCGGGACGCCTCCGGGTCACAGCAGCCCGGACGTGTGCGCGAGGACGGCGAGCCGCACCCGGTTGTCGGCTCCCGTCTTCGTCATCAGCGCCGCGACGTGCGTCTTCACCGTCGTCACGCCGACGTGCAGGCGGTCGGCGATCTCCTGGTTGCCGAGCCCCTCGGCGACCAGGACGAGCACTTCGAGCTCGCGCGGCGTGAGCCCGCCCGGCGGCTCGGGGCCGCGCTCCTCCCGGACGGCCCGGCGCACCAGCCTCCGCAGCACGCCGGGGCTGAAGGGCTGCTCTCCCCCGGCCGCCCTGCGCACCGCGGCCAGCAGCTCCTCCGGCGCGGAGTCCTTCACGAGGAACCCGTGCGCGCCCGCCGCGAGCGCCGGGTACAGGTGCTCGTCGTCGTCGAACGTGGTCAACGCGACGACGCGCGCGTCCGGGTTGTCCGCGAGGACCTTCCTGGTCGCGGCGATGCCGTCGACGACGGGCATGCGCAGGTCCATGAGGATCACGTCGGGCCGGCTCCGCGCCGCCACCCGCACCGCCTCGGCGCCGTCGGCCGCCTCGCCGGCGATCTCGACGTCCGGCGCGCTCTCGCAGAGCATCCGCAGACCGGCGCGCACGAGCTGCTGGTCGTCGACGATCAGGACGCGGATCACGCGGGCTGCTCCTGCCGCGGCACCGACGCGCGCACGGACCAGCCGCGGCCGTGCGGACCCGCGTGGAACGACCCGCCGAGCCGTTCGACCCGCTCCGCCATGCCGGTGAGGCCGTGGCCGTCCCGCGCCTGGCGGGGCGGCACTCCCCCGTCGTCGCTGATCTCGACGTCGATCCCGGCGGCGGACTCGCGGACGTCGAGGCGCACGGCGGCACCGGACCTGGCGTGCCGCATCACGTTCGTGAGCGACTCCTGCACGACCCGCAGCACGACGAGCCGCCGTGCCGCGTCCAGGTCGTCGGCGACGTCGATGGTGGTGCGCACCCGGAAACCCGCGCGGTCGCAACGTTCGGCGGCCTGCCGCAACGACGTGGAGAGGCAGGCGGGACTCGCGCCGAGGGATGAGGGCACCGACGGGTCGCGCAGCTCGCTGACCAGCTCGCGCAGGTCCGTCAGCGCGGCCGTTCCGGAGGCGTGCACGTCGTCGAGCACCTCGCGGAACTGCTCGGCGCTCGTCGCCGCGTGCCGTGCGACGGCCGACCGCAGCACCATCGACGACACGTGGTGGGCGACGAGGTCGTGCAGCTCCCGTGCGACCGCGACCCGGTCGGCCTCGCGCGCGGCCTCTATCTCGGCGTCCCGCACGCGCAGGACCAGTGCCTTCTCCTCCCGTTGGCGCGCGGTGAGCTGCCGCATGGACCGGAGGTGCCGCCCCACGAGCACCGGAACCCCGACGACCAGCGCCACCCGCAGCACCACCACCGGCAGCCGGTCGTCCTGCTGGCCGAAGAGGTAGACCGTGTCGACCACCAGCGCGACCACAGTGCCGGCCACCAGCGGGCGCCAGGGCCGCCGCATCGCCAGCTCGGCCAGCGACAGGGCGGCGCACGCCTGCGCCTCGCCGAGACCGGGTGCGCTCAGCAGGAACGCCGCCAGCACCAGCAGGTGCTGCGCGAGCGAGACCGGCAGCGGGAACCACCGGCCGGGGACGAACAGCAGCGCCGCCGCCACCGGGACCGCCCAGGACCGCACGGTCGGCTCCGGCGCGGGAACGGCGAGCCACAGGGTCGAGGCGACCACCAGGGCGAGCGGCGCGAGCCTCAGCACCCCGTTCCACGAAGTCACGGCCCCGATCGTAGGTCGGCGGGGTGACCCGGCACCTCCTCCCGCGGGAGGAGACGGCTCCTCCACCGGGTCGCGGGGACGGGCTCCGCGCAGGATGTGCCCGGACTCCCGCCGCCGAAACGATCGCCGCATGATCTGGACCAGGGCACGGTCGACACCGATCCTCGTGATCCGGCTGCTGATGGCGGCGGTCTTCACCTTCTACGGGTGCGTCAAGCTGTTCGGCGGCCAGTTCTACTACGGCGACTGGGACGGCCTGGCGAAGTCGGAGGTGAGCGGCACCTCGCTGGTGTGGCTGTTCTACGGCTACTCGCCCTTCTACGGCCGCGTGACCGGGCTGTTCGAACTGGTTCCCGCGGTGATGCTGCTGTTCCGCCGCACCACGTTCGTCGGCGCCGGGGCGCTGTTCGTGGTCGGGCTCAACATCACGCTGATGGACTTCGCCTTCGGCTACCCGTTCGTCAAGTACATGGCCGCGCTCTACACCGTCCTTTGTGGAACGCTCGTGCTGCACGACCGCGACCGGCTGCGCGAGGTGTTCGCCGACCCGGTGCGCTGAGCCCGTTCGTCGTGCAGGCGCGCACGGGTGGTGTTCGACTGGAACCGTGCCGAAGAGAAGCGTTTCCGCCACCCGAACCGTCCACGCCCCCGCCGAGCGGATCTTCGACCTGCTGACCGACCCGTCGAAGCACCCGCTGATCGACGGCTCGGGGTCCGTGCGCGCACCCCTGCCGGGCGGCCCGGAGCGGCTCGCGATGGGCACCTCGTTCGGCATGGACATGAAGATCGGCCTGGCGTACCGGATCGAGAACGTCGTGGTCGAGTTCGAGGAGAACCGCCTGATCGCGTGGCGCCACTTCAACGGGCACCGCTGGCGCTGGCAGCTCCGGCCGGTCGGCGACGGCGCCACGGAGGTGACCGAGACGTTCGACTGGTCCACCGCCCGCACGCCGTTCCTGCTCGGGCTGTCCCCCATCCCGCGCCGCAACAAGGCGTCGATGGAGCGCTCGCTCGAACGGCTGTCCGCACTCTTCGGCGCGAACACCTGACCACTCGTCAAGCGGAGCCACCACCGCGCACTTAGCGTGGTGACATGGCTTTGATCTACTCCAGCTTGGTCGACGCGCCGCTCGACGACGTGTTCGCCTGGCACGAGCGGCCGGGCGCGATCCACCGGCTCACGCCGCCGTGGCAGCCGGTCGGCGTCGTGCGGGAGGCCGACCGCCTCGACGGCGGCCGCGCGGTGCTGGGGCTGCCCCTCGGCCTGCGCTGGGGCGCTCAGCACAAGGGCTACGAGCCGCCGAACCGGTTCGTGGACGAGCTCGACTCGGCGCCGCTGAACTGGGCGCTGAAGTGGCGGCACAGCCACGAGTTCGCGGCGGAGGGCGACCGCACCCGGATGACGGACCGGGTGGACACGCAGGTCCCGGCCGCGCTGCTGCGGTCGATGTTCGCCTACCGGCACCGCCAGGTGGCCGCCGACATCGCCGCCCAGGCCGCCGCGCGGCAGGCGGGCGACCGGCCGATGACCGTCGCCGTCACCGGCAGCGGCGGTTTCGTCGGCACCGCGCTCTGGTCGTTCCTCAGCACGGCGGGCCACCGGATCGTGAAGCTGGTCCGCCGCCCGCCGCGCGGCCAGGACGAACGGCGGTGGGACCCCGATCGTCCCGCGCCCGACCTGCTGTCCGGTGTGGACGCGGTGGTGCACCTGGCCGGCGCCTCGATCGCGGGCCGGTTCACCGACGCGCACCGCCGCGAGATCCGCGCGTCCCGCATCGGCCCGACCAGGGCCCTCGCCGACCTGGCCGCGGCGGCGGGGGTACCGGTGTTCGTCAGCGCGTCCGCGATCGGCTTCTACGGTGCCGACCGCGGCGACGAGGAGCTGACCGAGGACAGCGACCGCGGCGAGGGCTTCCTGGCCGACGTCGTCGCCGACTGGGAGGCCGCCACCGCTCCCGCCGCGGCGGCGGGCGTGCGGGTGGTGACCGTGCGCACCGGCCTGGTCCAGTCGCCCGCCGGCGGCACGCTGCGCCTCTTCCACCCGCTGTTCGCCGCCGGTCTGGGCGGCAGGCTCGGCGACGGGCGCATGTGGCAGTCCTGGATCGCCATGGACGACCTGGTCGACGTCTACCACCGCGCGCTCTACGACGACTCGCTGCGCGGCCCGGTCAACGCCGTCGCCCCGCACGCCGTGCGCAACAGCGAGTACACGGCCACGCTCGCCGGGGTGCTGCGCCGGCCCGCGCTGCTGCCGGTGCCGTCGTTCGGGCCGCGGCTGCTGCTGGGTGAGCAGGGGGCGCGGGAACTGGCCGAGGCGAGCCAGCTGGTGCGGCCGGCCGCGCTGGTGAAGGCCGGTCACGTCTTCCGGTACCCGCACCTGGAGGGGGCGCTGCGGCACCTGCTGGGCCGCGTCGCGGCCAAGTAGGGCCACGCGGCACGCAGATGCAGCCCGCGCTGCGGCACCTGCCCTGACGCCTCGCGGCCAAGCGGGGCCACGCGGCACGCAGTCGCGGCCCGCGCTGCCACTCGGCCGTGGGCCGGCCCGCTCGGGCGCGTCCCGACCGGGCAGGGCCACGCGGCACGCAAGTGCGGCCCCGACTGAACAGGCAGCACCGCTCGTCATGCAGACGGGCACCCACCGGGCA
Source organism: Lentzea sp. (assembly GCF_036380075.1). Classification (NCBI taxonomy): domain Bacteria; kingdom Bacillati; phylum Actinomycetota; class Actinomycetes; order Pseudonocardiales; family Pseudonocardiaceae; genus Lentzea; species Lentzea sp. Next base: position 8,009 of record NZ_DASVFL010000120.1, read on the forward strand.
ACCATGGAGTCATGTCCGTCCGACAGGGCCCGGCCCCCGGCTCACCGGCACCATCCCCGGTGAGCCGGAAGCCGCACCCCGTCACCGGGCCAGCACCTCCAGCAACCGGGCCGCTCCCCGCGCCGGCCCCGCCGCGCGGACCGCGTCGCGCAGGTCCGCGAACGGTTCCGGCTTCTCCAGCACCGTGCGCAGCGCCTCCGCCACGTCCTCGGGCGTGGCGGCGTTCGGGTCGAGGCACACGCCCGCGCCCGCCCGTTCGGCGTCGTGGGCGATGCCGAACTGGTCGCTGGAGAACGGCAGCACCACCGCGGGAACCCCCGCCTCCAAGCATTCCGTGAACGAGTTGTTGCCGCCGTGGTGCACCATCGCGGCGACGTGCGGCAGCAAGGCGCGTTGCGGGACGACGGACTCCACCACCACCCTCGGGTCCGTGGCGAGGTCGGCCAGTTCCCGCACGCGGCCACCGGCGGCGACGACCACGGTCAGATCGGGAATCCTCAGTGCGCCTTGGACAACGGTCCGCAGCACGTCGTGCCGTGCGGACAGGAACGTGCCCAGCGCCACGAGGAGCACACGACGGCCGCGGACGCGGTCCAGCCATGCGTCGTCGAGTTCCTCCGGTGCCGTGCAGTGGCCGAGGAAGACCTGCTCCTGCCGCGGCGGCAACGGTGGCAGCCAAGGGAACTCCGGGTAGTTGACGACGGCGGCGTGAGGGGAGGTGAGTGCGAACGCGCGGGCCGGCACCGGGCGTGCCGGAGCGTGGTCGTGCAGGAACCGCTCGTAGGCGGCGGTGAACGCGTGATCGGTGAGGCGGACCTCCGCGGCCAGTTCCGCGAGGTCTTCTTGCGACGGTCGCACGGCGGACGGCCATGCCTGCGGCAGACCGAAGAACTGGTCGTCCCGCGTGACCAGGTAGGTCGGGTGTCCGGTGACATAGGACACGAACGGCAGGTCGAGCGCGTGCAGCGCGAGCGTGGTGGCGTAGTCGATCTGGTCGACGACGTACCAGTCGGGGCGCAGCCGTTCGTGCAGTTCGCGCACGTCGTGCAGCACCTGGCCGGGCGCGGCCAGGGGTTCCGCCCTGCGCCGCCGCGTCTGCGCGAGCAGGGCGGGCACGGCGCCTTCCCGTGTGGCGTCGAGGAAGTCGGTGAGGTTGCGGGCCGAGCGGTCGTCCTGCTCGGTCCTCTCGGCGATGCCGCTGTTCGAGTCGCGTGTGGTTCTCATTGCGGCGAAAGGGATCCCGGGTGCGAGCCCGGCGAACTCCGTGCCGGAGACGAACGTCACCTCCGCCGCTCCCGCCCTGCTCAACGCCGTCGCGAAGACGGACATCGGCTGGGCGTGCGAGTGAAAAGGCGGACTGACAACGACAAAACGTGACACGGGACTCCTCCTCGTTGGCACCACTGGGAATTCGTTCGATCCAAGCGACCCGTTCGGTTCGAACACCGGATGTGCGGACACATCCTGAGGTACAGCTGGCACTGGCAGCCCGACGTGCCGAGAGCACCCGCGTGGCGCCGAGCCCTCACACTGCGGTCGCGACCCTCCTGCGCGACCCCCGTCCAACGACCTTCTCCCTGGCGTGCGAGGAGATCGGCGCCGCCGTGCGCGAGCACGGACCCGAAGCGACGACCGCCGAACTGCGCCGTGCCCTGCTGTTCTCCGAGGACGCCGGCGAGATGCTCCTCGACATCGCGACGCTGCACCGCCTGGCGCCGCTGACCGCCACCGAGGCGCGCGACACCGTGCGGGGGCCGGCGTTGTGGCGTTACCTCGACTCCCTCGGCGAGCCGGTGGACGCCGATCCCCGCTCCCCCTACGAGAAGCTGATGCTGGACCTCCTGCACGACGACATCGCCCTGCCGGTCGCGTCCGCGCCGTCCGGGCCCGTGGTCGCGCAGTCGATGCTCATCGGCGGCACGGCCAGACCCGGCGAGGGCGCCAGCGGCGGCCTCACCGTCTTCCTCTCCTCCCTGGCCGACGCGCTGGTGCGGCGCGAGGACGTCGGCCGCGTCGTCACCGTCGTGCTCGCGCCGGAACCCACCACCGTGACCGTGACGCAGAAGACCGGGTCCGACCACTGGACGGTGCACGTCCCCGTCGACTCGCCGGTCGCGCTCACCCAGCAGGACATGGCCCTGCACCGGGCGGGCATCACCTGGTGGCTCACCCGGCTGCTGCCCCGGTGCGGGCTGACGCCGGACGTCGTGCACGTCCGCTACTCCGACGACGGCTCGCTCGCGGTCGCCGACGCCGCCCGCCTGCTCGGCGCCAAGCTGGTGTTCACCGTCACGCCGGACCCGCACCGCCACCTGGCGGAACGGCACCTCGAGGACGCGCGCGACCTCACCGCCATGCGGTTCGACCTGCACCGCGTCCGGGCCGCCGACCACCTCGTCGAGCGGGCCGACCAGGTCATCACCATCGGCGGCAGGCAGGACGAGGTGCTCCGGCACTTCCCGCAGCTCACGCCCGCCGCCCTGGAGGCGCTCGAAGAGGGCGTCGCCCCCTCGCCGGCGGCGGTGGAGCGGTCGCTGGTGCGGGAGCTGTTCGCGCCGGCCGCGCTCCCCCGGCTCGACGCGTCGGCGGAGGGCCTCCCCGTGCTGCTGAACGTCGGACGGCTGCACCCGATGAAGCAGCAGCCGCTGCTGGTGCGGGCCTGGCTGGAGGCGGGACTGCACGAGGAGACGGCACTGGTGCTGATCGGCGGCTCCAGCACCGACCGCACACCGGACGAGCAGGCGGTGCTCGACGAGGTGCTCGACCTGGCCAGGTCCGCGCCCTCCGCACGGGGCCGGCTCGCGGTCCTGCCGGCCTGGTCCAACGACGACGTGCGGCGGCTCCAGCACGAACTGGCCGCCACCACCACCGGTGCGCCGCACGTCTACGCCTGCTCCAGCGCCAAGGAGGAGTTCGGCATCGCGGTGCTGGAAGCGATGGACGCCGGGCTGCTCGCCGTCGGTCCCCAGCGAGGTGGTCTGCACTGCTACGTCGACCACGGCCGCAACGGCTTCCTGGTCGACACGTCGAACGCCCGGTCGTTGGGTGAGGGACTGGCCGACGTCGTCCACCGGGGCGCGGCGACCGCCGACGTGGCCGCGGCGGGACAGCGGACCGTCCGCGAACGGTTCGACATCGACGCCGTGGCCGAGCCGTTCGCGGCGCTGTACAACCGGTTGTCAGGCTGACCGGGCGCGGACGAAGACCTCGTCCGCGCCGAGCCTGGTGAACAGGTCCTGGTTGGCGGACTCGCGGACGGCGGCGACGATGACCGCCGTCCGGTTGAGGTTGCGCGCCGCGCCGGTGATGACCAGGCCGTCCTGGTCGTCCGTCACCGCGACGACCACCCGTGCCGCGAAGGGCACTCCCGCGTGCTGCAGGACGCAGATGTCGCGTCCGTCGCCGCGCACGATCCGGGCGCCGTTGGCCATCGCGCCGGTCAGCGCGACCGCGTCGGGGTCGACCACCACGACCTCGGGATCGGCGGGGACGTGCCGCAGGACGTCCAGGGCGGCGTCCCCGTAGCCGATGACCACGGTCGCGCCCGTCATCTCGGGTCCTCACCGCGGGTGAGGGCCTGGCGCTGCATCCGCTGCGGTTCCTCCGCCTTGCGCGGCGGCCTGTCGTTGGCGATCAGGACGGCCATCCACGGCAGCGGGACCGACAGCAGGATCAGGGCGAGGGCGAGCCACCAGATCTTCGCGAACACCACCGCCAGCACGATGCACGGGATGCGCATGCTCATCATCAGGGCGTACCGGCGCCGCCGTGCCGCCAGCTGGTCCTGGTACGACGGCGCGGCAGAGGTGATCAGCACGGGGTTCTCGCGTCGAGGCGAGTTCACAAGCGGACCTCCGTTCTCTCCGCTAGAGGTTCGTATCGGCGGCCGATCGGGTTCGTGTCTACCCCGTCACGCCGAGGGCGGGCCGGCGCGCGCGGAACCACGCCGTCGCCACCACCACGAGGACCAGCGAGACGGCCGCGATCCACGCCAGTGCGGGTTGCCCCGCTTGGGCCGTCGCAATCACCACCGCGGTCAGCGCCCACGCCACTGCCA
>NZ_DASVFL010000121.1:0-8128 GCF_036380075.1 Lentzea sp.
GGTCCCGTGCCGACGTTCGAGAGCCTGGCCGGCAACCGCACCGGCACCTTCCGCGAGTGGTTCCTCACCCGCCGGCCGGGTGCCGGGCTGGACGTGTCGGCGGCGACCCGCGACCTCGTCTACCGGCACACGATCGACTACCGCTCCTCCTAGGAAACCCTCGGGGCCGGAACGGATTTGCGTCCCACGCATCCCGTTCCGGCCCCGGAGGCCTCTATACGGGTGCAGGTGAGTTCGCCCGGAGGAACCAGATGCCAGCAGCCACGCCGTCGTCCACCCCCGCGGTCCTGGTGGGCCGCGCCGCCGAACTGGGCCGGTCGCGGTCCGCCGTCGTGGGGTGCAGACCGGCGCTGGTGCAGGTGGAGGGCGAGGCGGGCGTCGGCAAGAGCCGCCTGGTCGGCGAGCTGGTGGCCGCGGTGGCGCCTGCGGTGCCGGTGGTGCTCACCGGGCGCTGCCAGCGCACCCCCGAGCCGTTCGTGCTGGGACCGGTGCTGGAGCCGTTGCGCGGGCTGCGGCGGGTGCTCGCCGGGTGCGAGCTGTCGCCGGTGACCGCTGCGTTGCGCGCGGTCGTGCCGGAGCTGGCCGACGTGCTGCCCGCCCCGGTCACGGCCACCGACCCGCGGTTCGACCGGCACCTGCTGTTCCGCGCGCTGCGCGAGGTGCTCGCGGTCGCCGGACCGGTGCTGCTCGTCGTCGAGGACCTGCACTGGGCCGACGAGGCGACGCTCGCGTTCCTGCGGTTCCTGTTGTCCGACCCGCCCGCACGCCTGGCGGTGGTGGTCACCTTCCGGCGTGAGGACGTGGTGGGCGGGATGCCGCTCGGCACCGCGTTCCGGCCCGCCGCCGGGGTAACGACGGAGATCGTCGAACTGGCGCCGCTGGACGTCGCGCAGGTCGGTGAGCTGGTCGCGGCGGTGCTGGGGATCGAGGCGGTGGGCGAGGCCACGGCCGTCGAACTGCACGAACGGACCGGCGGCCTGCCGTTCTGCGTCGAGGAGGTCCTCCGCGGCCCAGGCGACGGTGGCGTACCGGTGCGCGTGCGGGAGTACATGGCGGAACGCGTGGCCGCGCTCACCCCCGACGCACGCCGCCTGGTGCACGCCGCCTCGGTCTTCACGGCTCCCGTCACCGCAGGTCAGCTCGGCGAGATGGCCGACCTGACCGGGCAGCGGCTGCGGGCCGCCGTCGACGAGGCACTGGCCCGTCCCGTCCTGCACCAGACCGGGCAGGACGCCTACTGGTTCCGCCACGAGCTGGCCCGCAGGGCGGTCTACCGCGCGGTCGGCACGATGCACCGCGCGGAGCTGCACGCGCGCGCCGTCCGCCTGCTGGCCGCGACCGACCCACCACCCCTGTTCCAGCTGGCCGAGCACAGCAGGCTCGCGCACCGCAGACAGGACCGGCTCTCCTACGGCGAACGCGCCGCCGACCAGGCGCTGGCCTCCGCCGACGCCGCCACGGCCACCTCGCTGCTGCGGCAGCTGCTGACCGAGGAGCCGCTGGCCGGCGAGGACGTCGACCGGCTGGGCACGAAGCTGGGCGAAGCGGCGTTGCTGGGCCTGGACGTGGCGGCCTCGGTGGCTGTCCTGCAGCCCCTGCTCGCCGACGAGCGCCTGTCCCCCGCCGCCCGCGGCGAGGTCCGCATGCACCTGGGGCTGCTGCTGGCCCGCCAGTCAGACACCCTCGCGGAGGGTCGCGCCCAGCTGGAGCTCGCGGTCGACGACCTGGCGGACCGCCCCGACCTCGCCGCGAAGTGCGTGAGCGCCCTGGCCCAGCCCTTCAACGGCGACACGCCGCTGCCGTCGCTGACCAGGTGGCTGCACGAGGCCGACGCCATCGCCGGCCGCTGTGAGGACGGCGAACTGCGCATCTCTCTCATCGCCAACGTCATCGGCTCACTGGTCGCCGTGGGCGACCACGCCGTCCTGGACCGCCTGGACACCCTGCCCCAGGCCGGCCGCACCCCGGGCGAACAGCGCCAGGTGGCGCGGGCGCACTGCAACCTGGCCGACTCCCTGACCATCGTGGGCCGCTTCGACCAGGCCGCCGGCCACCTGCGGTTCGGGATGAAGGCGGCCCAGGACAGCGGCGCCCGCTATGTGCTCAGCACCGCTCGCAGCACGGAGATCCGCCTGAGCTGGTTCACCGGCGAGTGGAACGGCCTGGCCGGCCGGGCGACGTCCCTGCTGGCCGAACACCACGGCCTGGTGGCGGTGGCGAGCGAGCTCCACCTCGTCCTGGGCCTGCTCGCCCTGGCCCGCGGTCAGTGGTCGGCCGCCGCGACCCACCTGGAACGCACCGGCGCCCGCACCCCGCGCGACGCCGTCACACCGGTCGCGCTGAGCGGCAGCGCGGGTCTGGTCCGCCTGGCACTGCGCGACGACGTGCCCCGAGCCGTGCACGAGGCCGACACGGGCCTGACCCTCGCGCGACGCAAACAGGTGTGGGCCTGGACGGGCGACCTCGCCGAGGCGGCCGTGGACGCCTACCTGGCCGCCGACCGGGTCCGCGACGCCGAAACCGTGGTGCGGGAGGTGGAACAGGGCATCGCCGGCGTCTCCGCCCCGCTGACCGCCGCGGCCCTGCACACCTGCCGCGGCGCACTGGCCGTCCACGCGGGAGGCGACGGAACGTCGTGCTTCACCGCGGCCGCCCGCGCCTACGAGGACCGCGGGGCGCCCTACCTGGCCGCCCTGGCCCGGGAACGCGCGGACTCCGCCCTGCTGCGCCGCGGCGGTACCGCCGCGATCACCGCCTACACCCGCTGCGCGGAACGCTTCGAGGCCCTGGACGCCACCCACGACGCGGCCCGCTGCCGCCACCTCCTGCGCGGCCTGGGCGTGGCCACCCCGTCCCGCCGCGGCAGCCGCGGGTACGGCGACGACCTGTCGCCCCGCGAGCGCGAGGTGGCGAGGCTGCTGGTCACCGGCCTGACGAACAACCAGATCGCCGAGGTCCTGTTCCTCTCGCCGCGCACCGTGGAGCAACACACGTCCAGCGTGCTCCGCAAGCTCGGCCTCGGCTCGCGCCGCGCGATCCGCTCGTCCCACCTGGCCTGACGACCACGCCACCACGGGAGGGCGGACTCACCCCCGCACCCCACCGCGCTGTCGTCCACGAGTCCAAGTCCGACCGGTCAGTGGATCTTCCTCTGGTGGGCCAGCGCGACGAAGTCCCACAGCCCCAGCGCCGTGTTGACCAGTGCGTCCGGGTAGAGGCTGCTCAGCGCCCTGAACTCGTAGATCGGCCTCGGTTTGCCCGGTTCCCCCGTCGTGCCGGGGACCCGCGCCGGGTCGGTCTGGTCGCCGAGCGCGCCCAGTGAGTCCAGCGACGCGGCCTCCATCCGCTTTTCCAGGGACGCGGGGTCGCCGACGGGGTAGTTGCCGGTGGTCATCCGGTCGACCGGCACGGCGGCGCCGAGCGGGTCCAGCCACTCCGCGAACGTGATCGTCGGCCGGGTGTAGCCGGGCTCGGTCATTTCCTTCGGAAACACCGGGTCGTTCCGATCCACCGCATCTCCCGGCAGCCGCCCCAGTACGTCCAGCACCAGGTCCGTGACGAGACCGTGCCTACGGGCCAGCGCGGTCCGGGCGTCGGCGGGGAGCAGGCCGATGATGGTGGCGAAGTCCGTGCGCGCCATCAGCAGTCCCGTCGCGGCCTTGGGGTACGGAAGCGTGCGCTGCCGCGCCGCCTGGGCCGGTGCGACCAACATGGCCATCACCGAGGTCAGAGCCGAATGACCGGGTCCGTGCAGGCGCGTGCGCTCGGTGACCACCTGAGCGGCTCGCCGATAGCTCTCGGCCTCCGCGGGTCCCGCGTAGTGGGCCAGCGCGTCCACGGCGGCCTGTGCGGTGTCCTTGGAGGTTCCGGCGGGCAGCCTGTCCGCACGCGCCGCGGTGGCCCTGAGCGCCTTGCCGGACAGGACGGCGCCGAGCGCGGCCATCGACAGTCCACCGGTCATCTGGAGCTGACCCGCGAGGTCGTCCGCCTCCGGCCGCAGATACACCCACGAGGGCCAGCCCGCACCCACCTCGGCCGCGGGGACCTCCTGCCCCGCCCTGCGCTGCAACCTGCCGGCCAAGCCCTCGACGCGACCCATCACCTCGCCCAGCCGCTTCCTACTCGCGGGGTCTGCATCGTCCAGGTGGTGGACGACGATCTCCAGGTCGGTGAGCCCGCCGCCCTGCCCCGCGGGCGGCTCGTCCGCCGTCACGTCGAACCCGTCGTGGCGGGCGATCACCTCCTTGCCCTTCAGCCGGTACCTCTGGTCGCGGCCGAACAACACGCCTTTCCGGTAGGTCTCCACGGTGCCCAGCTCGTACTCGAATCCGACCGCGCGCTGGACTTGGAGCAGCCTCGTCGTCGCGGCATTGCCCGCGCCCCTCTGCAACGCGAGCAGCGGCACGGAGGCGACAGGTCCGGCACGACGCACCGGTCGGCTCTCGGCGCGCTCGTCGTCATGATGTGCGTACACCGGTCTTCCTTCCCTCTGCGAAGGCGGCGGTGCGCACGATGCTGGCCGACTCACCACGCCGTCACCAGTACCGGAGGGGTGCACCGAGGGGCGGTCATCAGGGCGGTCCTGACCGCACCGACGGCTCCGCAGGTCCCTTCGGTCCGCGTCAGCCCGCGTTGTGGCGACTCCGGTAGGCGGCGACGCTGACCCGGTGCGCGCACGCGCGAGTGCAGTACTGCTTCGAGCCGTTGCGCGAGAGGTCCACGAAGGTGCCGCGGCAGTTCGGCCCGGCACACGCACCGAGACGGTTCGGCCCCAGGGTGGCGATCACGGAAGCCAGCGCGCTGAACATGGCCGCGGCCAGGTGGTGCGAGCAGCGATCGGTGCCGGAGACGACCTCGGTCCGCCAACCGTCGTCGCCCAGGCGCAGCACCGGGGTCGCACGGCTGTGCCGCAGACCGTCGTTGACCAGGGCCACAGCTCCCGCCGCGTCGGTGTTCGCCCGTTCGAGGACGGCGCGCACCGTCTCGCGCAACGAGCGCACCTCCGCCAGGTCCTCCTCGGTGGGACTCCACCGGACACCCGTCGCGTGCTCCGCGGCCGGCTCCGAAGGCTCGGCCGGCCCGAGCGCGGGGTGGTCGTGCAGGAAGCCGCGCAGCTGCGCCACGGACTCGAGGAAGTCCTCTCCCCTCACCGGTTTCAGGGTGTTGGCGAGGTCGACGGCCGCCTGGACCGCCGAGGTGTCGTAACACGCATCAAGCATTTGACGTGTCTCACCACCGTTCGTACTGTGACATCTCCAGCTGGTTTTACGTGTCACACGCTACCGGGAGGAAGGCGACCATGCCGCCTGACGAGGCTCCCGGCAGCAGGCCGGACGGGTGCCGGCTCGGACTGGTCCTGGGGTTGCTGGTGCTCCCGCAGTACGTGGCACTGGGAGCACCGTCGGTGGCACTGCCGGAGATCGGCCGCGCGCTCGGAGTCCCGTTCGGAGCCACGGCGTGGGTTCTCGCGGCGTGGTCGCTGACCTCGGCGCTCGCGATGCCGATCGCGGGCGGGCTGGTGGCCCGGTGGAGCCCGTTTCGCGTGCTGGGGGCCGGGGTCGTGGCGCTCGCCGCGGGCTCCGCGCTCGCCGGAGCGGGTCCGGCGTTGCCGGTCGTGGTCGCCGGCCGGCTGGTCGGCGGCGCCGGAGCGGGAGCGACCGTGATCGCGGTCTTCGCTCTGGCCACCACCGTTCCCCGCCCGGAACGCACCCGTGCGCTGGGAGTCATCGCCGCGGTCAGCGCCACGGCCTCCGCCTGCGGGACCTTGCTGGGCGGGGCGGTGACCGAGTGGCTGGGCTGGCGGGCGGTGCTCGCGGTCCCCGTCCTCGCGTTGCCCGCCCTGCTGGCGGTGCTGCCGCACAAGCGCACGTTCACGCGGATCGGCGAGGGCGGAGCGGACCGATCGGCCGGGCGGTTCGACGTGCTGGGTGCGGCGATGCTGTCGGTGGTCGCCGCCTCGCTGATGGCGTTGCTGCAGGCGCACTCGGTCGGTCTGTCCGCCGAGGTGACGGTCGTCGTGGCGGTCGCGGGAGCCCTCGGCGCCGTGGGCCTGTGGTGGCGTGTGCGGCGGACGCCTCACGGGTTCGTGCCGAGACGCGTGATCGGCGCCCGCGGTTTCCTGTCCGCCGGGCTCGTCGGCGCGACGGTCTTCGCCGGCTACTACGGGGTGCTGTTCGTCGCCCCGTCCCTGATCGAGCGGACCACAGGTGGTGGCGCGCTGGCAGCCGGTGCTCTTCTGCTCCCGGCCGCCGCGTGCTCGGTGGTGGCCGGCCGGCTCGTGGGCGTCACGACCGGCAGGGTCGCCGAGTGGCAGGTGCTGGCCGGGCTCGCCGCTCTCACCGCGGCCGGCGTGGTCGTGGTCGCGGTCTTCGACGGACCGGTCCCGGTCGTCGTCGGCACGGCGCTGACCGTGTGCGGGTTCGCCGGCGGTCAGGCGGTGCTGGTGGGCCTCGCGCCGGAACTGGTCGCCGCGCACGACCGCGACACCGCACAGGGACTGCTCAACTTCATGGTCTTCCTCGGGGGCGGCGTCGGTCCGGCCACCGTCGCGGGCCTGTCCGGCGCCGTCGGGGCGCCCGTGGTACTCGCCGTGCTCGCGGTGCTGCCCCTGGGCGGGCTCGTGCTCAGCACCACCCGACGCCCCGGCCCCGTGTCCGATCCGATGACGTCCCGTTGAGGAAGGGAGCTCCGCCGTGGTGGCCGAGCCGTTCGAGGTGAGCATCACCGAGGCCGAGATCGCCGACCTGCGCGACCGCCTGCGCCGGACGCGGTGGCCGGAGGCCGAACCGGTGGACGACTGGTCGCAAGGAGTGCCGCTGGCCTACGCGCAGGAGCTGTGCCGTGCCTGGGCCGAGGACTACGACTTCGGGTTCGCGGCCCGGCTGAACGCGTTCCCGCAGTTCCGCGACGTGGTCGACGGACTGGGCATCCACTTCGTGCACGTCCGGTCGCCGGAACCGGACGCGTTCCCGCTCGTGCTCACGCACGGCTGGCCGGGCTCGGTCCTCGAGTTCCTGGACGTCCTCGGTCCGCTGAGCGACCCGCGCACGCACGGCGGCGACCCGGCAGACGCGTTCCACGTGGTCGCACCGTCGCTGCCCGGCTACGGCTGGAGCGACAAGCCGTCCACGACCGGGTGGGGCGTCAGCCGCATCGCCCGCGCCTGGGACGCGCTGATGGTCTCGCTGGGCTACGAGCGGTACGGCGCGCAAGGCGGCGACTGGGGCTCGGCGGTGTCCGGCGCGCTGGGCGAGGTGGCACCGGAGCGGGTCGCCGGCGTGCACGTGAACCTGGGCTCCGTGGCGCTGGGCACGTTCGACGACCCGACACCCGCGGAACGGGCGAACCTGGAGGCGGAGGAAGAGTTCCGGCGCACCGGCCGCGGCTACTCGGCGCAGCAGGCCACCCGGCCGCAGACCCTCGGCTACGGCCTCACCGACTCCCCCGCCGGCCAGGCCACCTGGATCGCCGAGAAGTTCTGGGCCTGGACCGACCACAACGGACTTCCCGGGGACGCGGTGTCGCGGCAGAAGGTCCTCGACGAGATCTCGGTCTACTGGTTCACCGCGTCCGCCACGTCGTCGGCGCGCCTGTACTGGGAGAGCTTCGCCCGCTTCCGGGACCAGGTCACCGCCCCATCCGGGCTGTCGGTGTACCCGCGTGACCTCACCCGCCCGTCGCGGCGGGAGGCCGAGACGCGGTTCACGGACCTCCGCTGGTTCGAGGAGATGCCGCGAGGAGGCCACTTCGCGGCGCTGGAGCAGCCGCGGTCGTTGGTGGACCAGGTGCGCGGCTTCTTCCGCCTCGTCCGCTGACCTCCTGCCGGCTACCGGTGGTGCGCGCCTGGACCGCTTCGAGCGAGGACGTCGAGCGCCTGGACGTCGACGCTGCCGGGCTGGGGGAAGTACACGTACAACACGTGCCCCTCCGGTCCGGCGAGCGCGAAGGTCTCGAAGCCGAGGCGGAGCACGCCCAGCCCTTCGACGCGCAGCCGCTTCTCCCCCGTCACGCGGTTGTGCACGTCGTGGGAGTCCCACAGCGCCCGGAACGTCTCACTGCGCTCGCGCATGCTCCTCACGAAGGCGTCGAGCTCCCCGGCGCGCGTGGCCGCGGTGGCGCGCAGGCCGGC
>NZ_DASVFL010000122.1:0-9551 GCF_036380075.1 Lentzea sp.
GACTGGGCGGCGATGCGTTCCAGCAGGCCCGCGGTGCGAGGGCCGCCGCCGATGACGACGAGTGTGCGCATGCGCGTCTTTCCGTTGATGGGCAACGAGAAACGAGCCGCGCCCCTCAACGCGAACACCACCACAGTACCCCGCGCGTGCAAGCAAATCCCGCTCTGTGGACGTCGTTGCACCGGATGATCCCGAGGTGTGCACTCGTTGGGCGTCTCCCTCAACGCACCCACTCCTGCTACCAGCCTGGGGAATCGGTCATGCCAGTTGAGTTTCTCGGGATCGCCGCCACGAACGACGGGTCGGAGACGACTCCGCGGTCGTCCGCCGGCGCGTTCGACAAGGACTACACGCTCAGGCTCGCCCGCGCGCACGAGGACCACGGGTGGGACCGCGTGCTGTTCGCCTACGGGTCCGGCGCTCCGGAACCGTCGGCCGCCGCCGCGTACCTCGCCAGCAAGCTCGACAAGCTGCAGATCCTGCTGGCGCACCGCCCGAACGTGTCGTACCCGACGTTCGCCGCCAAGACGTTCGCGACGCTCGACCAGATCAGCGACGGCCGGCTGACGGTGCACTTCATCACCGGCGGCACCGACCACGAGCAGCAGCGCGAGGGCGACTACCTCACCAAGGACCAGCGCTACGGCCGCACCCGCGAGTACATCCAGATCGTCAAGAAGGCGTGGCTGAGCAGGGAGGCGTTCGACCACGACGGCGAGCACTACCACTTCGCGGACTTCGTGAGCGACGTGTTCCCCGTCCAGCAGCCGCGCCCGGACGTCTCGTTCGGCGGTTCCTCGCCCGCCGCCTACGCCGCGGGAGGCGCGGAGGCGGACATCTTCTGCCTGTGGGGCGAGCCGCTCGCCGAGACCGCGCAGCAGATCGAGTCGGTCAAGCAGGCCGCGAAGGACGCGGGCAGGACCGACGTGCCGCGGATCCAGGTCGCGTTCCGGCCGATCATCGCGCCGACCGAGGAGCTCGCCTGGGAGAAGGCGCACCGCACGGTCGACCGGATCGAGGCGCGCAAGGCCACCGGCCCGCTCAGCCGCCGCCACTCGCTGACGAACCCGGAGAACACCGGCTCGCAGCGACTGCTGGCGGTCGCGGACCGCGGTGAGCGGTTCGACCGCGCGCTGTGGACGCCGACGGCGAAGGCCACCGGCGGCGCCGGCAACTCCAACGCGCTCGTCGGCACGCCGGAGACGGTCGCGCAGGCGCTGCTGGACTACTACGACCTCGGCGTGGACATCCTGTCGGCGCGCGGCTACGACCTGCTGGGCGACGCGATCGACTTCGGCCGGTACGTGATCCCGATCGTGCGCGAGGAAGTCGCGAAGAGGGACCGGGCCAAGGCCGCATGACGACTCTCGAGGTGCGCCGCGTCCGCCAGTCCGACCCGGCCGCGGCGCCACTGGTCGCCGAACTGACGTACGAGTACACGTCGCGTTACGGGCCGATGGGCGCGGAGGAGATGCGACGCCCGGCGGACGTGTTCGAACCGCCGCACGGCCAGTTCCTGCTCCTGCTCGAAGCGGGCGAGGCCGTGGCGGGTGGCGCGTTCATGCGGTACGACTCGGAAACGGCCGAGCTGAAACGAATCTGGACCCATTCCCAGCACCGTCGGCGTGGACTCGCGTGCCGGGTGCTCGTGGAACTGGAAAACGAGGTCCGTGCGTTTGGGTACAACCGGATTTACCTGACGACCGGACCACGCCAGCCGGAGGCGAAAGAGCTGTACCTGGCCACCGGTTACACACCGTTGTTCGACGTCGGGACGGACCCGCTGACAATTGGTCCGCTCGCCTTCACGAAGGTGATTCATTAGTTCAAACGAGTGAATTCGTGGCCGAGCCGCCGATTCCCGGGCGGGAATCGCGGTTCGGTTGGACACGTCGTGACTGATCAGTAAGCTGGAAAGCAGGACCGACCAACCACTCGTTTGGCGTCCGACGATCGACCAGCTGATCACCCCGGTCCCCACGAACGGCCACCCGAGCTGAATGAACATGGTCGACAGCCCAGAGCGCGCCGCCCGGTGGGCGGCTGCCATCTCCACCACCCTCCTCGCGAACCTCACCCGCGAGAAGCTGGAGCAGCTCCTCGGCGGGTACGTCGAGCAGCTGCTCGGTGGTGACGTCGAGGCGGCCAGGCAGGTCGGCCGGTCCATGGTCGAGCACGACTTCATCTCCTCGGCGACGCTGGAGCAGACCCTCGCCCACCTCGGCGAGCACACGCCGGTGACGCCGGCGCGGCTGGCCGCGCTCGCCGCCGGGTACGCGGAGGCCCTGCGCGACCGCACGCTCGGCCAGCAGGAGATCAGCCGCACCGCCGCGATCAACGCGATGCGCCGCGCCGAGAGCGCCGTCAAGGCGAGCGAGACCAAGTTCAAGGCGGTCTTCGAGAGCTCGGCGTTCGGGATCATCGTGAGCGGCCTCAAGGGCGACATCATCGACGTGAACGAGGCGCTGCTGACGATGCTCGGCTACACGGCCGGTGACGTCGCCAGGATGAGCGGCCGCGACTTCGTGCACCCGGACGACAGAGCCGGGCTGAGAGAGCTCGCGAAGGAGCTCATCGCCTCCCCCTACGACAACATCAGGGTCGAGAAGCGGATGGTCCGCGCCGACGGCGAGACGATCCAGACCCACATGGCGATCTCGCTGGTGCGCGAGGACGACGGCACGCCGCCGTACTTCGTCACGATGGTCGAGAGCATGGACGAGATGCGCGACCTCCAGTCGCAGCTCGTGCGCCAGAGCCTCAACGACATGCGGACGGGGCTGCCCAACCGCGCCCAGTTCCTCGGCTGGCTCGAGGGCGCCGTCGGCTCCAGGGGCCCGGAGACCCTCGCGCTGGTGCAGATCGACGTCGACGGCTTCCGCGGCGTGAACGACGCGTTCGGCCACGAGGCAGGCGACCGCGTGCTGATGACCATCGCCGGGCACCTGAACGCGGTGTTCCCCGAGGAGGTCGGCAGGGTCGCGCGCATCGGCGCGGACGAGTTCGGCGTCCTGGTCGAGAACCCGCGCGACGTGCCCGCGGTGATCGCGCTCGTCGACGAGTTCACCGCCCGGCTGGACGAGGCGACGTGGATCGACGGCCACGGCATCGGCGTGACGACCAGCATCGGCATCGTGGCGCGGCAGGCGCGCGGCGGTGACGCTGCGGACCTGTTGCGCGCGGCCGACGTGACGGTCGGCTGGGCCAAGAGCGACGGCAAGGCGCAGTGGGCGTTGTACGACCGGGAACGCGACCTGCGCGACCGCGAGCGGTACGCGCTCGCCGCGTCCATCCCGGGCGCGCTGGAGGAGGGCCAGTTCCGCGTCGACTACCAGCCGGTGCGCTCGCTGACCGACGGCTCGGTGCTCGCGCTGGAGGCCAAGATCGCCTGGGACCACCCGGAGCGCGGGGTGCTGTGCCCCGAGGCGTTCCTCGACCAGGCCTCGGACAACGGCATGATCGTCCGGCTCGTCCGCTGGGCGCTGGCGGAGGCCTGCGAGCAGGCAGGCGGGTGGTACGCGACGCTGGGCGACCGCACGCCGGTGCTGTCGATCGACCTGCCGACGCGGCTGTGCCAGGAACCCGAGCTCGTCGCCGAGGTGGCCCGCGTGCTGACCCGCGCGGGCCTGCCCGCGTCGAAGCTGCGGTTCGAGCTGCACGAGCGCCTGCCCGTGCTCCTCAACGACGCGCAGCTGGAGGAGCTGACCATCCTCGCCGAACGCGGCGTCGAGCTCGTGCTGGACCACCTGACCGGCGGCAACGCGGGCGTCAGCCGGTTGCGGATGCTGCCGTGGAGCGGCGTGAAGTTCTCGCCCACCGTCGTGCACGGCCTCGACGCCGGCGCCAACCGGGTGGACAAGACGGCGGCCGTCGCGCTGCTGGAGTGGGCGGCGATCCTGCGGCTGCCGATGTTCGCCGAGGACGTGCGCAGCGAGGCGGAGGCGGCGCGCCTGGCCGCGCTGGGCGTGGTCGGCGGCCAGGGTTCGCACTTCGGGCCCGCCGTGCCGGCCACCGAGGTGCCGGCTCTTCTCATCTGATTCTTATCAGGGTTTTCCAGGGTTCCGGCACAGGTTGCTCACAACTTGGCGGCCCAACCTGGAGTCATGACCGAGCAGAGCTTCCCCGCGATGAGCGGGTCACTGGTGGAACCGCAGCCCGCCGTTGCCCCGGCGCCGAAGTTCTGGCGCCGCACGGCCCCGATGCTGACCGCGGCGGCGCTCGTCGCCGGGTTGTTCGGAGGTGTCACCGGAGCGGTGGTCGCCTCACCCGACGCGGCCCCGGCGTCGTCCGTCGTGGCGCAGACGGTCTCCAACACGTCCACACTGGACTGGAGCTCGGTGGCCTCCACCGTGCTCCCGTCGGTGGTGCAGGTGAACGTCGGCAACGGCCTCGGCTCCGGCGTGGTCCTCACCGCGGACGGCAGGATCCTCACCAACAACCACGTGGTGGCCTCGGCGACCGGCCAGATCACCGTGACGCTGAACGACGGCCGCGAGGTGCCCGCCACCGTCGTCTCCACCGACCCGACCTCGGACCTCGCCGTGCTCCAGGCGACCGGCGTCTCGGGCCTGACCCCGGTCAAGTGGGCGGACTCGGACTCGGTCCGCGTGGGCGACGCGGTGATGGCGATCGGCTCGCCGTCGGGCCTGCAGGGCACCGTGACCACCGGCATCGTCTCGGCACTCGACCGCAAGGTGACCGTGCCGGGCGAGACGCGCCGCTCGCAGTCCGTGACGTACCAGGCGATCCAGACGGACGCGTCGATCAACCCCGGCAACTCCGGCGGCGCGCTGGTGAACGCGGCCGGTGAGCTGGTCGGCATCAACTCGGCGATCTACTCGCCCGCATCGAGCAGCGGGGAGGCCGGGAGCGTGGGGATCGGGTTCGCGATCCCGTCGAACACGGCGAAGCAGATCGTGAACCAGCTGGGCTAGGAGTCCCGCAGGACAGGGCCGCGACCGAGGTCGCGGCCCTTCGACGCGTCCGAGATCGTCAGCGGGGCAGGACGCCGCCGGAGTTCCCGTCGTCACCGCGCTCGCGAGCCTCGCGCACCGCCGCCGTCGCTTCCTCCAGCGTGATGCCCGTCCCTTCGGGCGGCTCGTAGGCCGCGAGGTGGTCACCGACGTTCGACATGTTCGTCACCCCTGGTTGAAAACTCGTTCAGGGCCGCGACCGAGGTCGCGGCCCCTCGACCGTCAGGACAGCCAGTCCGGCCTCAACGGCATGTGCGACGTGGTCCCGTCCAGCTTCACCCCGAGCACCTGGTGCAGCTGGATGTTGTTGCGGTCGAACCCGAGCCGCGACGCCGCCAGGTACAGCCGCCACACCCGCGCCCGTGCCTCGCCGACCTCCTCGACGGCCTCCTCCCAGTGCGACTCGAGGTTGCGGCTCCACGCGGCCAGGGTCAGCGCGTAGTGCTCGCGGATGTTCTCCTCGTGCCGCACCTCGAAGCCGGTGTCGTGCATCAGCGACACCAGGTGGCCCGGCCCGACGAGCTCGCCGTCGGGGAACACGTACCGGTCGATGAACGGGCCGGACAGCGCCCGCTGCTTGTTGTCCGGCCGGGTGATGCAGTGGTTCAGCAGCCGGCCGCCCGGCTTGAGCTTGCCGTAGAGCGACGAGAAGTAGCCGGGCAGCTTCGCCTTGCCGATGTGCTCGGTCAGGCCGATGGACGAGACCGCGTCGAAGCCGGTCTCGCGCACGTCGCGGTAGTCGAGGTGGCGCACCTCGGCGAGGTCCGACAGACCCGCCTCGACGATCGCCTTCTGCGCGTACTCGGCCTGGTTGCGCGACAGGGTCACGCCGATGGCGCGCACCCCGTACTCGCGGGCGGCGTGCATGACCATGCCGCCCCAGCCGCAGCCCACGTCCAGCAGCTTCATGCCGGACTTCAGGCCCAGCTTGCGCGCCACCAGGTCGTGCTTCTCGTGCTGCGCTTCTTCCAAAGTGGACTCGAGCGTCGGGTACACCGCGCAGGTGTAGGCCATCGACGGGCCGAGGACCCACTCGTAGAACTGGTTCGAGACGTCGTAGTGGTGTGCGATGGCCTGCTGGTCGCGGGCCTTCGAGTGGCGCAGGCCGCGCAGCCTGGTCTCCTGCGGCGGCGGGCTCACCTTGTGCGACAGGCGGACCTTGCCGAGGAACTGGAGCAGCTCGACGCGTTGCAGCCACGGGATCTCGCGCAGGGAGAACTCGGAGAGCCGGGAGAGGCCGGCGTGCACGTCGCCGAGGATCTCCAGGTGGCCGGTCACGTAGGCGCGCGCGAGGCCGAGCTCACCTGGCGCGGAAGCCAGGTAGGACAGGGCTTCCGGTGTCTTGATGTCTATCGCGACCGGAGCTGAGTCAGGCCCGGCGGAACTGCCGTCGTAGGCCTTGAAGCGAACGTCGTTGCCACCCGTGATGCGCTGGAAAATGGAGGCCAACCGCATTCATCGTCCCCTGACACACTTGGCGTACAGATCAGGCAGTCGGTTCGTCTGGTCGTACCGGGCCTTCACGGACCGGTAGTGCGAACCGTTGTAGTGCCGCCAGAACTCGTCCTCCTCGTAGTAGGAGTCCGAGTACAGCGACTTGTGGCCGCCCAGCCGCGCCACCTCGCGCTCGATCAGCCGGTTGCGGTCACCCATCTTCTCCCCCGGCCGGACCGGGACCTCCGACCAGAACCCGACGTTGACGTACAACGTGTCCGCGTCCATCGGGTACAGCGGCCAGCCCGTGGTGTCGCGCAGGCGAACGGGGCACAGCCACACCGGCGAGATGCCGATCTCCCGGTCGAAGAAGTCGAGGAAGTCGGCCAGCCCGGCGACCGGGATCTCGACGTCCTGGATCACCGGCTCGACGTCCACCCGCGGCCGCAGCTGACGGTGCTTGGCCACGAGCTTGCGGTACACGTCCGACCGCAGGTACCGCTTGGGCCACAGGCGGCGCACGACGGGGTTCTGCGCCCCGAACGCGCGCGAGCACCAGAACCAGTCGGTGTCCCAGCGCCACAGGTAGTCGTGGATCGTCAGGTGGTCCGTGCGCCGCTTCTGGATGGACTTGTAGTAGATCTGGTTGCCGGTGTAGTCCGACGTGTAGGGCGCGATGTCCGCGTAGTGCCCCAACGTCAGGTACATCTCGCCCCGCGAGAACACCGTGCCGTCGACGAAGTCCGCCGAGCCGTCCGCGCAGACCTCCTCGATGGCCTTGGCGCACTCGGCGAACGAGCCGAACGGCACGTGCCGCAGCCGGACGTGCTGGCGGACCTGCTCCAGCTCGATCTCCAGCCGCAGCGCGTACCCCAGCGTCCCGTAGGAGTTGGGGACCGCGCGGAACAGGTCGTCGTCCGGTTTCGCGACGACGACCTCGCCGTCCCCGGTGAGGATCTCCAGCTCCCGCACGGACTCGTGCGGCAGTCCGTTGCGGAAGGACGTGGACTCGATGCCGAGCCCCGCCACGGCACCGCCGATGGTGATGGTCTTGAGCTGCGGCACCACCAACGGCATCAGGCCGTGGGGAAGCGTCGCGGCGACGAGGTTCTCGTAGGTGGTCATGCCCTGCACCTGCGCGGTGCGTCCGACCGGGTCCACGGACAGGACCTGGTCGAACCTGCCGACGTCGAGCCCGCCGGCCTGATCTGCCCGGAACCGGAAGAGGTTCGACGTCTTCTTCGCGAGCCGCACCGGCGCACCTTCGCGCATCGCGGCGTACTGCGCGCTCAGCGCAGCCACGGCCGAGCTGTGCCCATGGTCACTCACGTGGACGACGTTATTCCTCGTCAGCGCCGTTGTCGCGCCCAAAAGCCCGAATGGGCCAGTGATCTCACATCGCGCACTGCCGAAAGTTACTACCGAGTAGTAGCGTGCCGGTCATGGCTACGCACGAGGTGACCAACCAGGTTCCCCCGCTGACCGGTCACGACGTCGCGGACGACCCCGCCCTGCTCACCTGGGCCGACGACGCCGAGCTGCACGCGCTGGGCAGGCTCGCGGGCAGCGAGGAGTGGCAGGAGCGCGGCAGGCTCGCGAACGCGCACCCGCCGGTGCTGCACACCCACGACCGGTACGGCAACCGGATCGACGAGGTCGAGTTCCACCCTGCGTGGCACGATCTGATGAACTTCGCCGTTTCGCACGGTTTGCACGCCTATGTCGACGGTGCGCATCTCAGCAGGGCAGCCAAGTTCTACGTCTGGTCGCAGACCGAGGCCGGTCACGGATGTCCGGTTTCGATGACTTACGCGGCTGTGCCCGCATTGCGCGTCTCGCCCGAACTGGCCGCCGCCTACGAGCCGCTGCTCACCTCGCGGACCTACGACTTCGGCCTGCGGGCGCCGCTGTCCAAGCAGGGCCTGGTAGCCGGCATGTCGATGACCGAGAAGCAGGGCGGGTCGGACGTCCGGGCGAACACCACCCTCGCGCGGCCGGTCGCCGACGGGTACGTCCTGACCGGCCACAAGTGGTTCACCTCCGCGCCGATGTCCGACGTGTTCCTCACCCTCGCGCAGGCGCCCGGCGGCCTCACGTGCTTCCTCGTGCCGCGGGTGCTCCCGGACGGCACGCGCAACCGGTTCTTCCTGCAGCGGCTGAAGGACAAGCTGGGCAACAAGTCCAACGCCTCCGCCGAGGTCGAGTACGACCAGGCGTTCGCGCACAGGATCGGCGACGAGGGCCGCGGCGTCCGCACGATCATCGAGATGGTCAACATGACCCGGCTCGACTGCGTCCTCGGGTCGGCGGCCGGCATGCGGGCAGGTCTGCGGCAGGCAGCGCACCACGCCGCGCACCGCAAGGCGTTCGGCCGGTACCTCGTCGACCAGCCGGCCATGCGCAACGTCCTGGCCGACCTCGCGGTCGAGTCCGAGGCCGCCACGACCGCCGCGATGTGGCTCGCGCGGCACCGGTCGCGGCTCGGGCTCGCCGTCACCAAGTACTGGGTCTGCAAACGCGGTCCGGTGCACGCGGCCGAGGCGCTGGAGTGCCTGGGCGGCAACGGTTACGTCGAGGACAGCGGCATGCCCCGGCTGTTTCGCGAGTCGCCGCTGATGTCGATCTGGGAGGGCTCCGGCAACGTCGCCGCGCTCGACGTCCTGCGCGCGATGAAGAAGGAACCCGAGTCGGTGCAGGAGTTCCTCACCGCCGTCAGCGGGGTCGACCCCCGCGTCGACAAGGCGCTAGACGAGCTCGGCACCGCGCTGTCCGATGTGGACGAGTCGCAGGCCCGCAGGGTCGTCGAGAAGATGGCGTTGATCCTGCAGGGCGCGCTGCTGGTCCGGCACGGGCACCCCGCCGTCGCGGACGCGTTCCTCGGCTCGCGGCTCGGCGGCGACTGGGGAGTCGCGTTCGGCACGCTCCCCCGGTCGACCGACTTCGCCGCGATCATCGACCGCGCGGTCCCCAAGATCTAGGCGCGCGCCGCGGATCCCCACGCCAGGCGACGGCGAAGCCGAGCTGCTTTGTCTTTGGCTTTGGCTTGAAACAGAAGGTTCCGGTGGGGTGGTCCCGTCACGAGCCGTGCAAAGCACTCGCTGCACGTGAGGAGGGGTGTCAACTCGACACGCTTTTCGTCGAGTT
>NZ_DASVFL010000123.1:0-10308 GCF_036380075.1 Lentzea sp.
CCTCCGGCGAGCACCCCGCCCGCCAACACCCCACCGGCGAACGTGCCTCCGGCCAACACCCCGCCGGTCAACACGCCCTCGGCGAACACCCCGCCTGCCAACACGCCGCCGGCGAACACGCCCCCGGCCAACACCCCGCCGCCGAACGCCGCGACGCCGCCCGCCACCGTGCCGTCGCCGCGTCCGGAGACGAACACCCCGCCGGCGAACACCTCGCCGAACCCGAACCCGAACCCGGCGCCGAACACGAACACGCCCCCTCCGGCGAACACGCCGTCGCCCAACACCGCGACGAACGTCCCGCCGGCCTCCCCCCAGACGCGTCCGGCACCGGCCGCGCCACCGGTCAACACCCCCAACGCCGACGCGCCGCCCGTCCAGACGCGGCCGGCGCCCCAGCCGCCCACCGGCGCGAACCCGAACCCGAACACGACGGCCAACCCGAACACCACGGCCAACCCCAACGCCACGCCCGACCTCGTCGTGGCGCCGGTCGTCACGCCGCCGAACCCGAACACGCCCGGCACCCCGGGCAACCAGGGCAACCGCAACAACCAGAACAACCAGGACAGCGACACGGACTCGGTCTACGAGGACGCCGTCGAGCAGACGGTCGAGCAGCGGGTCGAGGGCTACAAGGCCCCCGACCCGAAGGACGACATGGGGTACTGGCCGAACCCGGCCAAGAACAACGAGCTCGACCGTATGCCGAACCCGCCGTCGAGCCACGTCGGCATCAAGGTCGACGAGAACACCACCGTCGGCCTGACCCCGTACATGACCAAGCAGTGGCTGGCGGACAACGGGATCGACCTGGGACCGAAGCAGACCACGGTCAGCTCCCAGATCCACCCGCTGCTGTACCCCAAGGGCCCCGAGGCCGACGCCCGGCCGCCCAAGTCGTACGACATCGACAACGCCGCCGAGTTCCACAACGACATGCGGGATGCCGCGGCCCAGCAGAACATCCACGAGCAGCAGGTCGTGCTGGACGCGGTGAACGACCTCGCCAACGACATCACCACCAAGTACCCGCCGGACCAGTTCTCCTACGTCGGTCTGGGCCGCAGTCCCGCGCCCGTCGTCGCCGCGCTGCAGAACAACGGTCACGACGCGGTGTCCATCCCGCTGTCGGACTTCCGGCCGTCGCCCGCGGACCCGAACTCGATCCTCGACCCGGCGTACGACGCCAAGCCCGGCAAGCCCAAGGTCCCGCCGATGACCCCCGAGCAGCAGAGCATGCTCGACCAGCACTTCGGCGAGTTCCTGAGCGACCTGCCGCCCGGCAAGAACGTGCTGATGATCGACTACACCCAGGGCGGTCTGTCCCTGGTGTCGGCACAGGCCCAGCTGCAGCAGTACATGGCGAACAACAACCCGAACCCCGACAGCGCGCCTCCGAAGGTGCAGGCGTTCGCCATCCACGAGGCGACCAACGCCAACGACATCCACGGCACCATCAACGCCATCGCGCAGACGGACACGCCCGGCCTGCCCGGTGGGTTCGACTTCGACGGCACCCAGCAACTGGACGCCCGCGAGGACTTCAAGAACAGCATCGAGACGCACGAGATCCCCTTCCGGCACCCGCTGGGTGACGCGTTCCGCAAGGAGGCCTTCGACGACCTGTCCGAGCACGGGTCGTACAAGATCCTCAACCAGGACCCGGCGACGTTCCAGCAGGACCGCCCCCGCCGCGACAACCCACCGGCGCCCGGCGTCACGCCGGCCTACGACGTGCTGAAGGACGCTGTCGGGGACGGCAGGCCGAGGCCTGCGCCGCCCACCGCCGACAACGGCCCTGCAACCAGGGGCGACGACGGCCCCGACGCGGGCGGCGGCAGGGACGGTTCGAGGGACGGCGGTTCCCGCGACGGCGACCCGAGGGGCAGCGACCCGAGGGACGGCACGCGCGGCGCGCCTTCCGCGCCCGGCAACCCCGACGCCGACGGCCGGCCGAACACCGACACCAGGCCGAACTCCGACGGCAAGCCGAACACCGACACCCGGCCGGACACCGACACCCGGCCGGACACCGACGCGGACGTCAAGCCGAACACCGACACCAACACCTCGGCCGACACCGACGCGCCCGCGCGGAACACCCCGCCGGCGCAGAACACCCCGGCGCCGAACACCACCGCCGACAACGGCCCGGCGCCGACCAGGGACGCCCCGGCCACCCCGCCGCCGGCACCGCCCGCTCCCCCGGCACCGCCGGCTCCGAGCTCGAACACGAACCCCGACGGCACCCGCAAGGACGTGCCGAAGGTCGGCGCGCCGCCGGCCGCGACGCCGCCGACCCCGGAGTCGCACAAGGGCAAGGACGTCCGCAGCGACGAGTCGTGGCGCCACGACCCGTCGAAGACCGCCGAGTGGTCGGAACCGAAGGGCCCGGCCGACCGCAGCACGTGGGCCGACCGCCGCAACGACACCGACGTCCGCACGGTCGACGTGGTCGTGCACGACGTGAAGACCGACAGCACGCCGTCGAACATCAAGTCCTACCAGGGCCTCATCAACTACGACCTGCGCCGCATCGAGACCAGCCCCGGCAACTTCGTGCAGGAGTACACCGTCAAGGTGCACATCGACCCTGCCGCGAACGCCAGCCCGGAGGCCGTCGCGCAGGTCAAGGAGAACGCCGCCAAGGGCGTCAACGAGCTGCTCAACAAGGGTTACCGGCTGCCCAGCGGTGACCAGTTCCACCTGAACCTCGAGTTCACCGACAACAAGGCCGACGCGCACACCAGCGTCAAGGTGGACGACAAGAACCCCAACCCCGACCAGACGCACTGGGGTGCCGACACCAGCCCCGAGGTCCTCGCGCACGAGACGCTGCACTACCTGGGCATCCCGGACGAGTACAAGGACTCGAGCCGCGTCCTGCAGCAGTACGACACCAACTCCGGTGTGCACCAGAACGACGGCGGCCTGATGGGCGCCGACGTCCACCTGCCCGACCCCGGCATCCTGCCGCGCCACCTGTGGCGGATCGAGGACACGGCCAACAGCCAGGTCATGGTGCCCGACACCACGATCGAACCGGCCGGGCCCGCGACGGTGCCGCCGCCCGCGGACTGGACCCCCAAGCCCGCGGACAGCACGCCCGCACCGG
Organism: Lentzea sp.; assembly: GCF_036380075.1. Taxonomy (NCBI): domain Bacteria; kingdom Bacillati; phylum Actinomycetota; class Actinomycetes; order Pseudonocardiales; family Pseudonocardiaceae; genus Lentzea; species Lentzea sp. The sequence continues at coordinate 3,119 of NZ_DASVFL010000123.1, forward strand.
CCAACCCGGACACGAACACGAACACCGGGCCGAAGGACCTCGGTCCCGACGTCCAGACGAGGCCGACGGACACGCCGGGCCTGCCCGGCAGCTACGACTTCGACAGCGACGTGGACGTCGACGTCGACGCCGGCGTCCGGCCCAACAACCAGCCGCACGGGCCGAACCTGGACAAGGTCGGCCTGGTCGAGTCGGTGCTGCGCAGCGCCGCGTTCCAGGGCGTCCAGGTCCCGAACTCGTCGCCGCTGGTGAGCACCGGCGACGTCAAGTCCACCGTGGACGCCGTCGTCAACGACGTCCAGCAGAACCCGCAGAACCACAACCACCCCGGCCTGCAGGCGCCCGCGCTGTCGGACTTCGTCGCGAGCCAGGTCGACCCCGACACGCTGGCCAAGTTCCACCCCGACCTCAACCCGAACCTCCCCGACGCCCAGGCCAACATCGACCAGTGGCGGGCGAACCTCGCGAACGACCTCGCGAACGGCACGCCGAAGCGCTGGGACGTGGTCAACGCCGGCCTGGACACCGGCGGCATGAAGCCGGGCGACGTGGACATGATCAACCACGTCACCCAGGAGGTGAAGACGAACGGCGCGCTGCCGTCGTCGGCCGACCTCGTCGCCCACGGCCTGCAGACGCCGTCGTGGGCCGACTCCCACGTCGGCTCGCACTTCCCCGACTCGATCGGGCAGGCGCTCGACGTGCAGGTCGTCGTCGACAACGACGGCGTGCAGACCGTGCACGGCCCGGACGGCGCGACGCAGGTGCAGGTCAGCAACCAGAACGGCACGTTCAACTCCCTCGGTGCCCCGTCGCCGCAGGAGCTGCGGGCCGGCATGGAGGCCTCGCTCTCGACCAAGTCCTCCGCGGAGATCAACCAGACCATCGCCGACCTGGGCAGGGGCCGGCAGAACCAGGACCTGCTCACCGCGGCCCAGGACGCGCAGCTGATCAAGCGCGCGTCCGAGCACCCCGGTGGTCCGCGCGGGTTCCAGAAGGACCTGCTGGACCGGCAGGCGCAGCTGCAGAACCGGATCGACGACTCGAAGTCCAAGCTGTCCCTGACGCCGGGTCCGCTGCAGTCGAACCAGGTCCGCCAGGACCAGGCGCAGATCCAGCAGGACATCGCGCGGGACACCGATCTGCTGAGCAACGTCGACAAGCAGATCAAGACGATCCAGGACAACGCCACCAGGGTGAACCTGACCAACACGGTCGACAACATCGTCGGGGCCGAGAAGCTGGACAGGCTCGCGGACCTCAAGCAGCCCGCGCTCGACGAGCTCAACACCCACCTGACGCAGGAGATCGCAGCGGCGGAGAACGCCGGCTTCGACGCCTCGAAGCTGAAGGACCTCCAGCAGCGGGTGCAGAACGAGCCGGCCGTCCGCGAGGCGATGTTCAAGATCTCCAAGCAGGGGGTCGACGGCCTGACGGCCGACGTGGACAACGCCAAGCAGTCCTTGGAGGACTACCGCGGCAACCGGGACCTCTACAAGGGTTTCGACGGCTTCATGAACCGCTTCTTCAACAGCGAGTTCGACAGCAGCGTCGACATCGACGCCGAGATCGCCAACGCCGACGCGGTGGTGAAGAGCAACGAGCAGCAGGTCGCGTTCGCGAACGACCCCGCGTACAGCAACCGGGTCGCCAAGGCCGAGAAGATCCACGGCATGCACCAGCTGCTGGACCGGGTCGACGCGCGGAACAAGGCCGACATGGCCGCGGCCGCCGAGCGGGTCGCCCAGGAGCGGCAGGCCGCGGAGGCCCGCGCGGAGCAGGTCCGGCAGGACAACGCCGCGTTCAAGGCCTCGCTGTTCGGCAAGACCTCCGCCGAGCTCGACGCGCTGCGCGACGCGAACGCCGGCAACCCGAGCCGCACCAACGACATCGACCTGATGGCGAGCAACCTGGCTGCGGTGCAGAAGCCCGGCGGCATCGAGCAGCACGCGCAGGACCTCCAGAACGAGATCAGGGACACGCGCGACCAGATCAACAACCTGAAGAACATCACCGACGCGGGACCGGTCGCGTCGAAGACTGAGCTGACGCCCAGCAGCCAGGCGCAACGCGAGCTGGACCAGCGGATCCTCGAACTGCGCGACACCGAGCTCAACATCGAGCTCGACAACCTGACGTTCAACCGCAACGATGCGCTCACCACGCACGCGCTGACCCTGCCCGCCGACCCGAACTCCCCCGAGTGGCAGTCGATGCCCCCGCAGGACGTCGCGGACATCGACAACCACGTCCAGGGGCTGATCGACGACGCGAGGGCCACCGGCCAGCCGACTCCGGAGCTCGACCGGCTCGCCGACACGATCAAGGACGTCCGCAACGGCGACCAGGCTCCCGCGGTCGACCAGAACGCCCCCGCGGCCCAGCCCGCACCGGCGCCCGCCCCCCGCGACATGCCGTTCATGCAGAAGCCGGACTCGCGGCCCGCCATCGCGGACGTGGACCTCAGCGTGCCCGGTGGCTTCGACCCGGTGCACACGGGCTCGCCCGTGCGCTCGTTCGAGGCGTCGCTGCACGGCCTCGACACGCCGGCGTTGCAGGAGATGGCCGCCAACCCGCAGTACGCGAACAACCCCGAGCGCGCGGCGGCGATCCAGAACGCGATCGACATCTCCCGCAACGCCGCCGCGCCGCCCTTCGCCTACGACGCGCGGGCGCAGTCCGTCCAGACGAGGCTCGACGACGCCAGGGCGGACCTCAACCGGTGGCACGCCGCCGACCTCGTGCCGAACATGTTCAAGAGCCAGGCGACGCTGGACGACCAGGCGGCCCGTCAGCAGACGGCCGAGGCCAACATCCAGCGGTACGAGAACCGCCTGGAGCAGCTCGCGAACAACCGCGACGCGGTGATCACCAACTACGCGCTGCGGCAGCCGGCCGACCCGAACTCGTACGGCTGGCGGCAGCTCAGCGACGCCGACGTCGCGAACGTCCAGACCCACCTCGACCAGCAGATCCAGGACGCGCGGGCGGGCGGGCACGACACCAGGCACCTCGAAGCCCTCCGCGACTTCACGCAGGAGGTCCAGCAGGCGCGGCAGAACGGGACCGCGAGCGTCGACACGCGTCCCGCGCCGGCCACGCCCGACGCGGACCCGCAGACGCGGTCGGCTCCCGCCCCCGACGCGGACACGCGTCCGGCACCCCAGCCGGCCGACCAGCAGCGGTCCGACAGCGACAGCGACACCGACTCGGACAGCGACTACCACGACGCGTCCGACAAGACCGCCTCGCAGCTCGTCGAGGACCTGCGGCCTGCCAACCCCTCGCAGGACTCCAGCTGGCAGGTCGTCGACGGGAAGTACGAGCACCGGCCGAACAAGCCGTCGGAGTTCGTCCGCATCCGGGTCGACGACGGCTCCACGGTCGGTCTGACGCCGTACATGGCCAAGCAGTGGCTGGCGAACAACGGGATGACGCCGCCGGCGAAGAGCAGCATCGAAGAGTCGATCACGAAGATCCTCTACGACGGCGAGCTGGGCGGCGGCAACCGCAAGCCCGAGGTGTACGGCATCAACGACGCCGCGAACTTCCGCGACGAGCTGGTGGGCGTGTCCCGTGACACCTACATCCAGGGCCAGGCGGACGTCGTCACCGCGGTGAACGAGCTGGCGAGCCACATCACCAGCAAGTACAAGCCGGAGGAGTTCTCCTACGTCGGCCTGGGCCGCAGCCCGGCGGCCGTGGTCGCCGCGCTGCAGAACCAGGGTCACGGCGCGGTGTCCATCCCGCTGTCGAACTTCCGGCCCACGCCCGCGGACCCGAACTCGATCCTCGCCCCCGCGTACAACGGGCCCGACGGCAAGCCCAAGACCGAGCCGCTGACCCCGGAGCAGAAGGCCACCCTCGACCAGCACTTCGACGAGTTCCTCGGAGGCCTTCCCTCCGACAAGAAGGTGCTGCTGATCGACTACACGCAGGGCGGCCTGTCCCTGGTGTCGGCACAGCACCAGCTGCAGCAGTACCTGTCCGAGAAGCAGGGGCCGCAGGCCGAGGTGCACGCCTTCGCGATGCACCAGGAGATCGACAGCTCCAACCTCGGCAAGACGGTTGGCGCCGCCACGACGCCGCCGACGTGGAAGGACGCCCTCACCGAGAAGGTGTGGGACACCGGCCGCGCGGCGGACCGGAAGCAGTGGCAGTCCCGGTTCGACTCGTTCCCGCTGGGCGACAACGGCCCGCTGGGCCAGAAGGGCTCGGTGCTCGGCAACGCGTTCCGCCAGGAGGTCTTCGACGACCTCGCCGAGTACGGGTCGTACAAGATCCTCGACGAGAACGTGCCGCGGCCGAGCAAGGACCTGAACACCCCGCCCGGCACCACGACGGGCTACCAGGTGCTGGGCGAGGCCCTCGGGGAGCTCGACCCGAACAGCACGCGTCCCGCGCCGCCCAAGCCGGACGTGGACACGCGTCCCGCACCGCCCGCGTCCGATGTGGACACACGTCCCGCGCCTCCGCGGGCCGACGCGGACACGCAGACGCGCTCGGCACCCGAGCCGGACGTGGACGCGCGGACCCGGTCCGAGTCCGGAGTGGACACCGACACTCGTCCCGCACCGCCCGCGCCCGACGCCGACACGCGTCCGGCACCGGAACCGCAGTCGCGTCCGGCGCCGCCGAAGCCGACGCCGAACCCGGTCATCCCGATGACCACGCTGGCGCCGCAGCCGGTCGGCCAGGTCCCCGGCACGAACCTGCCGAGCTTCTTCCAGGACAACAAGGCGCTCGGCTCGATCGTGCCGACCGACGTGCGCGGCGCGGACGCGGTCGTGGGCGAGATCAAGGGCATCAAGCCCGACGACGCCGCCCGCATCAAGAACGCGATCGAGAACGACTTCGAGACGTTCCTCGACGGCGGCCGCAACTTCCAGGTGAAGATCGGCAACGCCTGGTTCGAGGCGAACATCCGCGCGGAGATGCACGCGGACGCCGACACGTTGGTGACCGACGCGGCCGACACGAAGGTCGACAAGAACTACCAGGCCGCTGTCGCGTCCACGACGACGAACAGCGTCTCCACGTCGAACGACGTCGGCGGTTCGGTGACGGCCGGTGTGGCGATGGGCCCGTACGGCTCGCTGGGCGGCAAGGCCGCGCTCGCGACGCCCGCGGTGTCGCAGTCCACCACCAACTCCGTGACCGAGCAGCGCGCGATCAAGTCCGGTGAGGGGTCCAAGAAGGTCACGGTGCCGGTCTCGTACGAGATCACGCTCACCGACGCCTCCGGCAACCCCAAGCAGTTCTCCACGCTGCCCACCGGCCCGAACGTCACGCTGCAGATCCCCGCGGACCTCAGCACGATCGCCGACTCGGGCAAGTCCTCCGCCGCCGTCACGCCGCCCGACGCGGCGTGGGGCACCAAGGCCGAGAACGTCGTGCCGGAGGCCGTGGCGGTCAAGGACTCCGCGAAGCTGTTCAACGACGTCGCGGAGAACCTGCACCCGTCGATCACGAAGGTCGGCTCGCCCGGCCGCGAGGCGCTGCAGAACTTCCTCAGCCCCACCTCCATCCGCAACAACCTGCCCGCGATGCTCGGCGGCTTCGTCACCTCGCCCGACCTGATCAGCCCGCACGCCAGCAAGGGCGCCGCGGTGCAGATGAAGGCGACGCTCAAGGACGCGAAGCTCGTCGGCACGCACTCCGACGCGGCGCTGGACCTGAAGGACACCTCCGCCTGGGGCAGCAGTGTGTCCGCGTCCACCAAGACCGGGTTCGACGTCACCGCGGGCGTCGGCGGCAACATCGGTGTCCCCGGCCAGGTCGGCGGCACGGTCGGTGCCACCGCCACCTACTCCGCGCGCACCGCCGAGGGCGTGAACGCGGGGTCGAGCAGCAGCCGCAAGACGGGCATCGGCGTCAAGGGCGAGACCGGTCTCTACGAGGTCACCGCCGAGGTCGAGGTCCAGGGTCCCGCGGGCAAGCCCGTGACGATGGAGATCACGACCCACGTGCGGATGGGTCTCAACGAGGCCGGTGCGGTGGGTCTGCCGACCCCGGACGGCACCCGCAACTCCACGACCGACCCCACCACGGCGGACACCAAGTTCCTGCCGCCCTACGTCGCCGACACGCTCGCCGCCGGCAACGCCAAGGTCGGCGAGTTCACGCCCGCGAACCAGGTGCAGAGCCAGGTCGAGGCGAAGCTGAAGGAACTGCCCGGCTTCGACAAGTTCCTGCCGAAGTGGAACAACCCGGACGCGAACCCGCGCTCCAGCAAGGGCCAGGGCTTCGCCGACGTGGCCGAGCAGCTCGCGAACCAGCGCAAGCTGACCGCGAACCTGTCCCCCGCCGCGCTGAAGGCGAACATGGACAGCCTGCTCGGGCCCGGCGTCCAGGTGCAGCTGAAGAACTCCGGCAAGACGACGAACACCTACGTCAACGTCACGGTCAAGGCGAAGGTCAGCAACCCGAAGCACCTCGGCCAGGCCGACGGGCGCCCGGTCAGCGACTCCACCACGACCGGCCCGAAGCTCGACGCCAACACCACCACGACCAAGGGCTGGACCGGTGGCCTGTCCGGCAGGGCGAACATCCCGGTGAAGACCGGGGTCGCCTCGCTCACCCCGATGCCGCAGGCCGGCGTGTCCTACAGCCACTCGACGTCGGACAAGACGTCGGCCGGACCGGCCGTGAGCGCCACGTCGTCGAACCCCGGCAGCGCAGACGCCCAGGTGTTCCAGGGCGACGTCGAGTTCGAGGTCGAGATCACCACGTTCACGCGGCCCCGCACGTGGGTCCGCACGATCGTGCCCGGCGCGCCCGGCCAGCAGGCGCCGGACGTGAAGACCGTCGCCAAGACCGGTGCCGGCCTCGACAAGATCGACGGCAAGGTCAACCTGTGGGTGTCGGACTCCTCGACCCTCAAGAACGACCCGGGCGACGGCTTCAAGCCGGGTGACCCGAAGTCCACGCCGATCGCCGACTCGCCGACCGTCAAGGACCTGCTCAACCCGAAGGACGCCCGGCCGAAGTCGCCGGAGTTCCTGAACGTGGAGGCGGTCGCCAACACGACGGAGCTGCGGGACCAGGCGATCGACGCGCTCAACCGCGCGGCCAAGGGCGACTCGTCGCTCACCACGCCGGGCACCGCGTCGCGGGCGCAGATCGACAAGATGTTCTCCCCGGAGAACATCAAGGCGAACCTGCAGCGGCTCGTCGAGACCGGCGTGCAG
>NZ_DASVFL010000124.1:0-4164 GCF_036380075.1 Lentzea sp.
CCCGCCTGCGGTGTGAGCGTCCGCACCAGGCACAATGACCACCGTGGGCGTCTCGGAGGGAGCTGTGGTGGGCCAGGGTCAGTTGCGCGGCGTGGTGGCACTCGACGGACCGTCCGGCACCGGGAAGTCCACCGTCGCGAAGCGCCTCGCGTCGGCGCTCGACGCGCGCTACCTCGACACCGGCTCGATGTACCGGGCGATCACGGTCGCCGTGCTGCGCGCGGGGGTCGACCCGGCGGACGAGGTCAAGGTCGCCGAGGTCGCGGACAACGCCGTGCTCGTCGTCGGCACCGACCCGGTCCGGCCGGGCATCACGCTGGACGGCGACGACGTGTCCGCCGAGATCCGCGGACCCGAGGTCACGCTGGCGGTCTCGCCCGTGTCCGCCACCGGGCACGTGCGGGAGCTGCTCGTGGCCCAGCAGCGCGCGATCATCGCCGACGCGCTGGACCACGTCGGCGGCATCGTCGTCGAGGGCCGCGACATCGGCACCGTCGTGTCGCCCGACGCCCCGCTGAAGGTCTACCTGACGGCGTCTGCTGACGCGCGGGCCGCGCGCAGGACCAAGCAGGACAACGCCGCCGGGCGTCAGTCCACTGTGGACGCCGTGCTGGCGGACGTGCGGCGCCGTGACGACTACGACTCGACGCGCGCGGTGTCGCCGTTGAAGGCCGCCGACGACTCGGTCGAGGTGGACACCACCGACCTAGACCTCGCCGGCACCGTGCACGCGCTGCTCGACCTCGTGGAACGGCGCGGGCTGCGGGTGACCGGGTGACCCTTCCCGGCGGGAGCCTGCCGTGGCTGACCGATCTCGGCAGGTGGATCGCGCGCGTCCCGTACGCGTGGCAGTTCCGGATTCGGGTGCACGGCCGCGACCGCGTACCCTTGCAGGGCGGCGTGGTCGTCGTCGCCAACCACAGCTCGATGGCTGATGGGCCGATCCTGTTCGGTGTGCTGCCCCGGCGCGTGACGTTCCTGATCAAGCAGGAGATGTTCAGCGGTGTCGTGGGCCACCTCCTGGGCAGGATCGGGCAGATCCCCGTCAAGCGGGGAGAGGCCGACCGCACCGCGCTGACCAGCGCGTTGGCCGTGCTCAAAGCCGGCGGGGTGATCGGGGTCTTCCCCGAGGGCACCCGTGGCGAGGGCGACGTGGCGAACGCGCAGAACGGCGCGGCGTGGCTGGCCAAGACCTCCGGTGCGGTGGTGCTGCCGGTCGCCTGCCGCGGGACCTACCAGGCCAAGGGCTTCCGGCCCGAGGTCGACGTGCTGATCGGTGAGCCGTTCCCCCTCCCCGAGGGGAAGGGACGGGCCGCCCTGGGCGTTGCCACCGAGCAGGTGCGCGACCGCCTGGCGACGCTGGTCGCCGAACTCGATGGACTTCGTGTGAGTGAGGGAAGACGATGACGGACCTGGACGGCACCTGGGAGGACGAGGCCGACTGGTCAGCCTTCGACGGCCTCGACTCCGAAGACGGCGAGGACGCCGCCCCGCCGCAGCCGGTGCTCGCGGTGGTCGGACGGCCGAACGTCGGCAAGTCCACGCTGGTCAACCGCATCATCGGCCGCCGTGAGGCCGTGGTGCAGGACGTGCCGGGCGTGACGCGCGACCGCGTGGCCTACGACGCGCTGTGGAACGGCCGCAAGTTCACCGTGGTCGACACGGGCGGCTGGGAGCCGGACGCGCAGGGCCTGCAGGCCGCCGTGGCCGCCCAGGCCGAGCTCGCGATGGCCACCGCCGACGTGATCCTCGTGGTCGTGGACGCGTCCGTGGGCGCGACGACGACCGAGGAGGCCGTCGCGAAGGTCCTGCGCCGCTCCAAGAAGCCGGTGATCCTCTGCGCGTCCAAGGTGGACGACGACCGCCTGACGGCCGACGTCGCGTCGCTGTGGTCGCTGGGCCTCGGCGAGCCGTACCCGGTGTCCGGCCTGCACGGCCGCGGCTCCGGCGACCTGCTCGACGTGATCCTCGCGAAGCTGCCGGAGACCCCGCGCGACGACTTCGGCGCCCGCGGCGGCGGCCCCCGCCGCGTCGCGCTGGTCGGCAAGCCGAACGTCGGCAAGTCGTCGCTGCTCAACCGCCTGACTGGCGAGAACCGCTCGGTCGTCGACTCGGTCGCCGGCACCACCGTCGACCCGGTCGACTCGCTGGTCGAGCTCGACGGCGAGATCTGGCGCTTCGTCGACACCGCCGGCCTGCGCAAGCGCGTGAAGTTCGAGAGCGGCGCCGAGTACTACGCCTCGCTGCGCACCAAGTCCGCGATCGAGACCGCCGAGGTCGCGATCGTGCTGCTGGACGCCCACGAGCCGTTGTCCGAACAGGACCTGCGCGTCCTGACGATGGTCGTCGAGTCCGGCCGCGCCTGCGTGCTGGCGTTCAACAAGTGGGACCTCGTCGACGAGGACCGCCGCAACGAGATGGTCCGCGAGCTCGAACGCGGCCTGGTGCGCGTGCCGTGGGCCGACCGCGTCAACGTCTCGGCCCTGACCGGCCGCGCCGTCCACAAGCTCGCCCCGGCCCTGCGCACGGCGCTGAACTCGTGGGACACCCGAGTCCCGACCGGCCGCCTCAACCAGTGGCTGTCGGACCTGATCGCCGCGACCCCGCCGCCCGTGCGCGGCGGCAAGCAGCCGAAGGTCTTGTTCGCCACCCAGGCCTCGACCCGCCCGCCGACGTTCGTGCTGTTCACGACGGGTTTCCTCGAGGCGTCGTACCGCCGGTTCATCGAGCGCAGGCTGCGCGAGGAGTTCGGCTTCGAGGGCAGCCCGGTGCGCATCTCCGTGCGCGTGCGCGAGAAGAAGAAGGCCGGCGCCGCCCGGAAGTAGTTCTTCGGAACCACCTGAGTGATCTATTTGCCCTTCGGCCGTGCGTGCGGTTGGTTGGGTTGGTGGCCGTACGAGTGGTGCTAGCCGACGACGAGGCCCTGCTGCGGCGGGGCCTCAAGGTCCTCCTCGAAGCCGACGGGCGGGTGGAGGTGGTCGGCGAGGCCGCCGACGGCGCCGAGCTCGTCGAGGTGGTCCTGGCGCAACTGCCCGACGTAGTGCTGGTGGACGTGCAGATGCCCGGCGTAGACGGCCTGGAGGCCGTGCGCAGGCTCCGCACGTGGGCCACCCCGCCCGCCATCGCCGTCCTGACCACGTTCGACCTCGACGACTACGTCGCGACAGCCCTGGACCTCGGCGCCCAGGGCTTCCTGCTGAAGGACGCCGAACCGGAAGCCCTGGTCCGCGCCGTCCTGGACCTGGCAGCAGGCGGCGCCGTCCTGGACCCGCGCATCACCGTCCGCCTGCTCCCACGCCTGCGCGGCTTCCGCGCCAACCGCCAGCTGGACTCGCTGTCAGCCCGCGAACGCCAAGTGCTCGAGCTGGTAGCCGGCGGCCGCTCGAACCACTCGATAGCCGAGCAGCTCTGCCTGTCCGAGGCGACGGTGAAGAGCTACGTCTCCACCGTCCTGACCAAGCTGGGCGTGGAGAACCGGGTGCAGGCGGCTCTGGTCGCGCACCAGGTCGGTGTGTGGTGAAACGGCTGCTCCTGGAACTCCTGACCGTGGGCCTGGCCGCCGGCGTGGTCCTGCTGACCCAGGACCGCCCGTTCCCGTGGTCGCTCTGGACCGCCATAGCAGCCTCCCTACTGCTACCTCTGCGCCTCCGCTGGCCGTGGCTGGCGTCGCTGCTGTGCGTGCCGGCAGTGGCAGGCGGCCTGGGCTGGGCCCCGGCACTGGTGGCCCAGTACCGCCTGGGCCGCAAGGAGAAGTCGATCCCGGTCCAGCTCTTCTGGGTGTGTCTGCTGACCGCGGCCGCGATCGCCCCGGTGGCCCTGACGAAACCGATCCCCTTCGGTCCTCTGCTGCTGGCGTTCGCGTTCGCGTTCGGCCTGGCAGCGGCCCCCACCGCCCTAGGCGCCCTGGTAACCACCCGCAAGGACCTGACCCACTCGCTGTACGAAACCCGCCGAGCCCGTGCCGCCGAACTGGAAGCCCAGGAAACCTCGGCCCGCGACGCCGAACGAGCCCGCATAGCCCGCGAGATTCACGACTCGGTGGGCCACCACGCCACCTTGATCGCCGTGGAGTCAGCCGCCCTTGCCGCCACCGCCGCAGACCCGTCCGTGCGGGAGACGGCGCTGCGTTTGCGTTCTCTGGCAAAGGAATCCCTGTCCGAGATG
>NZ_DASVFL010000125.1:0-12752 GCF_036380075.1 Lentzea sp.
GGTGCAGGTGCGCGGCGATGCCCGCGCCCGCGACGACGCCCTGGTTCATGCCGACGTTGAAGCCGTGCGGCGCCGCCACGTGCCGGCCGACCCGCATGGCCTTCTGCGTGAAGGCCGCGAACTCGGCCGTCTCCGACACCGTCAGGTCCGTGTAGTCCGGCACGTGCCGGTACGGCAGCACCATCAGGTGGCCGGGGTTGTACGGGTACAGGTTCAGCACCGCGAACACCTCGGCGCCGCGCGCGATGATCAGGCCGTCCTCGTCGGACAGCGTCACCACGCGGCAGAACGGGCACCCGGCGGGCTCGTCGCCCTCGGCCTTGCCCGCGCCCTGCACGTAGGACAGGCGGTGCGGGGTCCACAGGCGCTGGAACGCGTCCTGGACCCCGACACCCTCCTGCGGCTCGAGCTCAGGCGTCACGAGAGCAGTTCCGCCGTGGGCGAGGCGTTCTCGCGGCGGCCCACCCAGTCGACGATCTGCTCGACGGCCCGCTCCACCGGCACGCCGTTGATCTGCGTGCCGTCGCGGAACCGGAACGACACGGCACCCGCCTCCACGTCCTTGGCGCCGGCCAGGAGCATGAACGGCACCTTCTGCAGGGTGTGGTTGCGGATCTTCTTCTGCATGCGGTCGTCGGAGGCGTCGACCTCGACCCGGATGCCCGCCTTCTTCAGCGTCTCGCGCACCGCGAACAGGTGGTCGGCGTTCTCCGAGGTCACCGGGATGCCCATGACCTGCACCGGCGCGAGCCACGCCGGGAACGCGCCCGCGTAGTGCTCGGTCATCACGCCGAAGAACCGCTCCACCGACCCGAACAGCGCGCGGTGGATCATGACCGGGCGCACGCGCGAGCCGTCCGGCCCGGTGTACTCGAGCTCGAAGCGCTCCGGCAGGTTGAAGTCGAGCTGGATGGTCGACATCTGCCAGGTGCGGCCGAGGGCGTCGCGGCACTGCACGGAGATCTTCGGGCCGTAGAACGCGGCGCCGCCGGGGTCGGGCACGAGCTCCAGGCCGGACTCCTGCGCCACCGACGCGAGCGTCTCGGTGGCCTCGTCCCAGATCTCGTCCGAACCCACGTACTTCTCGGGGTTCTTGGTGGAGAGCTCCAGGTAGAAGTCGTCGAGGCCGTAGTCGCGCAGCAGGTCGAGCACGAACGTGAGCAGCGAGCGCAGCTCGTCGCGCACCTGGTCCTTGGTGCAGAAGATGTGCGCGTCGTCCTGCGTCATGCCGCGCACGCGGGTCAGGCCGTGCACCACGCCGGACTTCTCGTACCGGTAGACGCCGCCGAACTCGAACATGCGCAGCGGCAGCTCGCGGTAGGACCGGCCGCGCGACTTGAAGATCAGGTCGTGGAACGGGCAGTTCATCGGCTTGAGGTAGTAGTCCTGGCCCGGCTTGCGGACGGTGCCGTCCTCGTTGAGCTCGGCGTCGAGGTGCATCGCCGGGTACATGCCGTCCTTGTACCAGTCGAGGTGGCCGGAGACCTCGAACAGGTTTCCCTTGGTGATGTGGGGCGAGTAGACGAACTCGTAGCCCTCCTCGGTGTGCCGCTGGCGGGAGTAGTCCTCCATCGCCTTGCGGATGACGCCGCCCTTGGGGTGGAACACGGCGAGGCCGGAGCCGATCTCGTCCGGGAACGAGAACAGGTCGAGCTCGACGCCCAGCTTGCGGTGGTCGCGGCGCTCGGCCTCTGCCAGGCGCTCCAGGTAGGCGTCCTGCGCCTCCTGCGACTCCCACGCGGTGCCGTAGATGCGCTGGAGCTGCGGGTTGTTCTCGTTGCCGCGCCAGTAGGCGGCGGCCACGCGGGTCAGCTTGAACGCCGGGATGTGCTTGGTGGTCGGCACGTGCGGGCCGCGGCACAGGTCGCCCCAGACCTGCTCACCCGAGCGCGGGTCGAGGTTGTCGTAGATCGTCAGCTCGCCGCCGCCGACCTCCATGACCTCGCTGGTGTCGACGTCGCTCTTGATGTCGACGAGCTCCAGCTTGAACGGCTCGGCGGCCAGCTCGGTCTTGGCGGCGTCGACGGACTCGACGACGCGGCGCGAGAACCGCTGCGAGGACTTGACGATCTGCTTCATGCGCTTCTCGAGCGCCTGCAGGTCCTCCGGCGTGAAGGGCTTGGAGACCTGGAAGTCGTAGTAGAAGCCGTCCTTCACGGGCGGGCCGATGCCGAGCTTGGCCTCGGGGAACTGCTGCTGCACCGCCTGCGCGAGCACGTGCGCGGCGGAGTGGCGCAGGACGCTGCGGCCGTCCTCGGTGTCCGCGGCGACGGCCTCGACCTCGACGTCGACCTGCGGGGTCCACGACAGGTCGCGCAGGTGGCCCTCGGCGTCCTTGACGACGACGATCGCGTCGGACCCCTTGCCGGGCAGGCCGGCCTCGCGCACGGCCGTGCCCGCCGTCGTCCCAGCCGGAACCACCACGCGCGGCGGGTTCTGGGCGACTGCTGGGCGCGACTCGGACACGATGACTCCTAGCGGGAAGTGTTGGGTGTGCGGATCAGATGTTATCGGTGCTCAAGATGGACATGACGATCGCGTCGTGGAAGACGCCGTCCCAGAGCAGCGCGTCCCTCAGCCGGCCTTCGCGGCGGAACCCGAGTTTCTCGTAGACGTGGATGGCGCGCTCGTTGAACGCGTACACCTCGAGCTCCACGCGGTGCAGGCCCAGGACGGTGAACGCGTGGTCCAGGACATGCCGGATCGCGATTGTCCCGTAGCCCTTGCCGAAACCGCCCCACAACGCGATCCGCAGCCCCGCCGACCGGTTGTCCGGATCGACGGTGAGAACGACCTCGCCGAGGAACTCCCCGTCCTCGGTGATGGCGCGGGTGTAGCGGTTCGGGTCGTTCAGCGTCCGCTCGATGTACGCCTCATAATCCTCCAGCGTGAACGTGGCGTGCGTGCCGGTGAGACGGTCGACCTCGGCGTCGTTCGGGCCGTCGGCGGCCATCGCCTGCGCGAACTCCATGCGGAGCGGGACGAGTTCCATGGTCCGATTGAAGCCGGTCGGCGCAAGCGGTTTCCGGGTGGGCCGCGATTCATACCCGGGCGCTTCTGAGTGGTTTTCCGGATGCGTCGCGGGGCGGGGTGCGAGCAGGCTGTGGCTCCGGCCCGCCGAACGGAGCACCGATCATGTCCGACCTCGTCGTCGAATGCCCGGTCCGCCTCACCGAGTCCAACCGGGACGAGCTGCGCCTGCTGTACGCCGACCTGCGCGACCACTACGCGCGCCGGGACGCCCGTGACGGCACGCGCACGACCCTGCACTTCCTGTGGACCGGCGTGCTCGACGAAGGGCTCTTCGGCGCCACCTACGCCGACCAGCGCCACGTTTTCGCTGGTTCGAGGCCTGTGCTGAACTCGGCGCGGGACTCCGGCGGGCTTCAGGAAACGAACAGGTGGCTGTCAGGCGCAGCTCAGCCGAACGGCGCATCGTTGAGGACATGAGCGAGCAGGGACCGACGCCCCCACCGCAGGGGCCGTCGAGCAACGATCCGCGGGCGGCCCGGCCCGCACCGGAGCAGGCGACGACCCCGCTGCCGGCCGACGCACCGGCCACGCCCGGTCAGCCGCCGGCAGCCGAGCAGCCGACCGTCCAGCAGCCGGCACCGCAGCCCACCGCGGAGCACCAGGCGGCGGCGCCCCAGCAGCCCACCGCCGCCGCACCGCCTCCTCCGGCGGCAGCGGCACCCGTGGCGGCCCCACCCGGCCGTGTGCGCAGTTTCGCGGGCCACCGCGCCACCCAGCTCGTCGCCGTGGGCCTGCTGGGCCTCGTGCTCGGCGGCGGGATCGTGGGAGCGGTCGCGGCCGGCCGGTCCGACCACCGCGGCGGCCCCGGCGCCGGTCCCGGCCACGTCCGGATGCACGACCGCGGCGACCGGGGTCCCGACCGCGGTCCCGGTCAGCGCGGCCCGCTCGGCGACCGCGGTGACAGGGGTGACCGCTTCGAGCGGTGACAAGACGAGCGCACGCCCCGCGTTCCTGCCCGAACCCCGACGAACGCGGGTCGTGCGCTCCCCAGGACCGGAGCGCGCGGCACGGCCGGATCACACCCCCTCGTTCTGCCGTGCCGCGTGTTCCGCCCAGCGTCACTGGGACCCTTGCGGCCCCAGCCGGATCGCCATGAGCTGGCGGCGCAGCACCTTGCCGGTCGCGTTGCGCGGCAGCTTCGGCACGACCACGACCTCGCGCGGCACCTTGTGCCGCGCGAGCCGGGTGCGCACGAACTCGCGCAGCTCCCGCACGTCGATCCGCGTGCCCGCCACCGGCACGACGAACGCCCGCAGCCGTTGCCCGTACTCGGGGTCCGGCACGCCGAGCACCGCGGCGTCGCGCACGCGGTAGTGCGTCATCAGCAGGTTCTCGACCTCGACCGGGTACACGTTCTCGCCGCCGGAGACGATCATGTCGTCCTCGCGGCCGTCGAAGTACAGCCGGCCGCTGGGGTCGAAGTGCCCGAGGTCGCCGGTCGCGACCAGTCCGTCGATGGAGTCCTTCTGCGTGCCGTCGGTGTAGAGGTCGACGGTGAGCGAGCCGCGCACGTAGACGCGGCCCGTCACGAACGACCGCGTGATGCGGTTGCCATCCTCGTCGTAGAGGCGCACGATGCAGTTGTGTGGCGGCAGGCCGACGCTCGACGGCGCGGCGGCCAGGTCCTCCGGCGTGGCGACGGTGGCGACCGCGACTTCCGTTGAGCCGTAGAGGTTGTAGAGCACCGGTCCCAGCGTGGCCATGGTGCGCTGCACGAGCTCCGGCGCGATCGGCGAGCCGGAGGAGAACACGACGCCGAGGTGGCCCAGGTCGAACGAGTCGATCACCGAGCGGTCGAGCTCCATGATGCGCTGCAGCATCGTCGGGACCAGCACGAGCGTCGTGCAGCGCTGGCCCTGCACCGACCACAGCGTCTTGCGCGGGTCGAACCGGCGGTGCAGCACCGCGCGCGAGCCCAGCGACATCGCGAGCGTGAGGTGCGAGTAGCCGACCGAGTGGAAGATCGGGGCGGCGATGAACGTCGACTCGTTCGCCCTCATCGGGATGCGGTCGAGGAAGTCCGACGCCGTCAGCACCGACTTGATCTCGCGGGCGGTGCCCTTCGGCGTGCCGGTGGTGCCGGACGTCAGCTGGATGACGACACCGGGTTCGCGCGGCGGCTCCAGCTCCCCGCGCGGTGCCTTGGCCACCAGCTGGTCGAGCGTCGGCGTGCGGCGGTCGAGGCCGTCGCGCGACCACGCGAGCCAGCGCGGGATCGACGGCGGCAGCTGGTGGAACAGCGGCGTGAACTCCTCGTCGTGGACGACGAGCGACGCCCGTTCGCGCTGGAGCAGGTCAAGGACGACCGGCGCGCCGAAACCGGTGTTCACCAGCAGCACGCGCACGCCGAGCTTCGCGCACGCCAGCAGCGACTCGACCATGCCGCGGTGGTTGCGGCACATCAGCGCGACGATGTGGGTGTGCTGCACGCCCAGCGACCGCAGGCCCTGCGCGATCGCGGTGGAACGCCGGTCGAGCTGCCGGTAGGTCATCGAGCCGCGGTCGTCGACGAGCGCGATGCCGTCCGGGTTCACGCGGACGGACCGGCGCAGCGCGGCGACGTTCGGGCCCCAGACCTTGACCTCGCGCAGCGCCTGCAGCGACGCCCGGACGTTCGCGGGGCTCACCAGGCCCGCCGCGGACAAGACGCGGAGTGAGTGCACCCGGCCCACGGCGTCGCGGAACACCTTGCGCAACCCTGGCATCAACAGCTCCTCGCGCTGCAAGTCCCCGAGGTGTTCGGACGGTAACTGTCCGCGAGGCCCACGCCAAGAGCTGTTCCCCGCCGAATGAGCGCCAAAACAGGACAATCGCGGACGCAAACGTTTTCATGCTACCTGGCCCCAGGCGTCCATCGTCGCACATTGCTGCGAACGCCGGAGTCTGACCGGTCAGACCAAGAAGCCCCGCAACAGCGACGCCGTGCCGTCGAGGTGCTCGGCCATCGCCTGCCGCGCCGACGCCGGGTCTCCGTCCAAAATGGAGGTGATGATGCGTTCGTGCTGGGCGTTGGAGTGGGCGAGGTTCGGTTCGAGCAGCGGGATGTGGTCCAGCAGCTCGTTGGCGCGCATCCGGGACTCGGCGACCGCGGCGGTCAGCGACGCCGACCCGGTCGCCTCGGCGATCGCGAGGTGCAGCCGCGAGTCCTTGCGCCGGTACTCGGCGAGCGGTGAGGTCGAGGCCTCGTCCAGGCGGGTGCGCAGCCCGCGGCGTTCGGCGGGGCCCAGCGACCGGCCCGCCGCCGTCTCCGCGGCACCGGTCTCCAGCACCTTCCGCAGCGTCAGCACGTCGTGGACGTCGCCGAACTCCTTGCCGGGGGCGGGCTTCGGGACCTCCTCGCGCACGAACGTGCCGCCGTAGCGGCCCCGGCGCGACTCGACGTAGTCGTTCTCCTGCAACGACCTGATGGCCTCGCGCACGGTCACCCTGCTCACGCCGAGCCGGGTGGCCAGGTCCCGTTCGGACGGCAGCCGCTCCCCCGGCGCGACGACGCCGAGCCGGATGGACTGCATGAGCCGTTCGACGGTCTCCTCGAACGCGTTGCCCGCCCTCACGGGGCGGAACAACGCGTCCTGCGCGTGCTCGACCACGGCTACAGCGGTGTCACGTACGCGCCGGCGATGCCGCCGTCCACGAGGAAGTTCGACGCGGTCATGAACGACGAGTCGTCGGAGGCCAGGAACGCGACCGCGGCGGCGATCTCCTCGGGTTCCGCGAACCGGCCGAGCGGCACGTGCACGAGCCGCCGGGCCGCCCGCTCCGGGTCCTTCGCGAACAACTCCCGCAACAAAGGTGTGTTGACCGGCCCGGGAGACAGCGCGTTGACCCGGATGCCCTCGCGGGCGAACTGCACGCCGAGCTCGCGCGACATCGCGAGCACGCCGCCCTTCGACGCCGTGTAGGAGATCTGCGACGTCGCCGCGCCCATCGTCGCGACGAACGACGCGGTGTTGATGATCGAGCCCTTGCCGTTGGCCTGCATGTGCGGGATGGCGTACTTGCAACACAGGTAAACCGACGTGAGGTTCACCTTCTGCACGCGGTCCCACGCCTCGATGCCGGTGGTGAGGATCGAGTCGTCGTCCGGCGGCGAGATGCCGGCGTTGTTGAACGCGATGTCCAACTTGCCGTAGGTGTCCACAGTGGTCTGGAAGAGCGCTTCGACCTGCTCCTCGTCGGTGACGTCGAGCTGGACGGCCAGGCCTCCCACCTCGTCCGCGGCCGCCTTGCCCGTCTCCTGGTCGAGGTCGGCGACGACGACCTTCGCGCCCTCGCTCGCGAACCTGCGGACGGTCGCGAGACCGATCCCGCTGCCGCCACCCGTCACGACGGCCACGCGGCCCTCGAGTCGCTGCACCATTTCTGTTCTCCTCAGGTCGCGATGAAGACGTTCTTGACTTCGGTGAACGAGTCGAGCGCGTCCGGGCCGAGCTCGCGACCCAGGCCGGACTGCTTCACCCCACCGAACGGCGTCCAGTAGCGGACGGACGAGTGCGAGTTGACCGACAGGTTGCCGGCCTCGACCGCGCGGGACACCCGGATCGCGCGGCCCACGTCGTTGGTCCAGATGGAACCGGACAGGCCGTACTCGGAGTCGTTCGCGATCCGGACGGCGTCGGCCTCGTCGGTGAACGGCAGCACGACGACGACCGGTCCGAAGATCTCCTCGGTGACGGTCACGTGGTCGTAGGCGGGCGTGAGGACGGTGGGCGGGAACCAGAAACCCGGTCCGTCGGGCGCCGAACCGCGGAACGCGACACCGGTGTCGTCTGGGACGTAAGACGCCACCTTCGCGAGGTGCGCCGCGCTGATGAGCGGCCCCATCTCGGTCGCCTCGTCGCCCGGTTCGCCGACCTTCACGCCCTTGACGGCGGGCTCCAGCAGCTCCATGAACCGGTCGTACACACTGGCCTGCACGAGGATCCGCGAGCGGGCGCAGCAGTCCTGCCCGGCGTTGTCGAACACCCCGTACGGCGCGGTCGCCGCCGCCTTCTCCAGGTCGGAGTCGGCGAAGACGATGTTCGCCGACTTGCCGCCCAGCTCCAGAGTCACGCGCTTCACCTGCTCCGCGCAGCCGGCCATGATCTGCTTGCCGACCTCGGTCGAGCCGGTGAAGACCACCTTGCGCACCAACGGGTGCGTGACGAACCGGTTGCCGACGACGCTGCCCTTGCCCGGCAGCACCTGGAACACGCCCTCCGGGATGCCCGCCTCCAGCGCGAGCTCGCCGAGGCGGATCGCGGTCAGCGGCGTGACCTCGGCGGGCTTGAGCACCACCGTGTTGCCGGCGGCCAGCGCGGGCGCGAACCCCCAGCCGGCGATGGGCATCGGGAAGTTCCACGGCACGATCACGCCGACGACGCCGAGCGGTTCGTGGAACGTGACGTCGAGGCCGCCCGCGACCGGGATCTGCTTGCCGAACAGGCGTTCCGGCGCCGCGGAGTAGTACTGGAGGACGTCGCGGACGTTGCCCGCCTCCCACCGCGCGTTGCCGATGGTGTGGCCGGAGTTCTCGACCTCCAGCCGCGCCAGCTCCTCGTTGTGCGCGTCCACGACCTCCGCGAACCGCCGCAGCAACCGGGCGCGGTCGCCGGGGGCCACGGTCCGCCAGCTCTCGAACGCCTTCTGCGCCCGGCCGATCGCGGCGTCCGTGTCGCCGAGCGTGGTGTGCGGGACGGACCGCACGACCTTCTCGGTGGCCGGGTTGATGACGTCGAAGGTCACGCTTCTCTCCTCGTGGGCTCTCGGGCGAAATCACGGGCGGCGCCGACCAGTGCCTCGAACAGCCTCAGGTCCTCGATGTCCTGCTCCGGGTGCGACTGCACGCCGACGACGAACCGAGCGCCGTCCAGCTCGACGGCCTCGGCGGTCCCGTCGGGGGCCCGCGCGGTGACCCGCAGGCCGTCCGCGACCCGGTCCAGCGACTGGTGGTGGTGGCACTGGACGTTCGTGCGGTCGCCCAGGATCGTGTGCAGGCGCGTGTCCGGCGAGACCGCGATGTCGGTGTGCTCGAAGACGCCGGGCGCCGGGTTGTGGCCCTCGATGTGCTGGTGCAGCGTGCCGCCCAGCGCGACGTTGAGGACCTGCATGCCGCGGCACACCCCCAACACCGGCAGGTCGAGCTTGAGCGCGGCGTCCACCAGCGCGAACTCCGAGTCGTCGCGGTCCCGCCGCGGCTCGCCGGTCTTCTCGTGCTTCTCGGCACCGTAGGCGGCGGGGTCGACGTCGGCGCCGCCCGCGATCACCAGTCCGTCGAGGAACGCGATGTTCTCGGCGGTCCAGGTGCCGACCGGCGGCAGCATGACCGGCGTGCCGCCCGCGCGGACCACGCAGTCGAGGTAGCCGCGGTAGAGCACCGCGGCCTCCACGTCCCAGTGGCCGAAACGCGTGCGCTCCAGGTAGGTGCTGATCCCGATCAGCGGTTCAGAGGCGCTCAAACCCGCGCACCTTCTCCCAGTCCGTGATCGCCGCGTCGAACGCCGCCAGCTCGACCTTCGCCGCGTTCAGGTAGTGCTCGACGACGTCCTCGCCGAACGCCGACCGCGCGATCTCGCTGGCGGCCAGCAGGTCCGCCGCGTCCCGCAACGTGGTCGGCACGGTCGCGCGGTCCGACGCGTAGGCGTTGCCGACGAACTCGTCCTCCAGCTCCAGCTCCTGCTCGACGCCGTGCAGCCCGGCCGCGACCAGCGCCGCCACCGCGAGGTACGGGTTCACGTCACCGCCGGGCACCCGGTTCTCGAACCTGAGCGACTGGCCGTGCCCGACGACCCGCAGCGCGCAGGTGCGGTTGTCGTGTCCCCACGCCACGGCGGTCGGCGCGAACGAGCCCTGCACGAAACGCTTGTAGGAGTTGATGTTCGGCGCGAGGAAGTAGGTGAACTCGCGCAGCGCGGCGAGCTGTCCCGCGAGGAAGTGCTTCATCAGCTTGGACATGCCGCGGCCCTCGGCGAACACCGGCTCGCCGTCCTTCGAGCGCAACGACAGGTGGATGTGGCAGGAGTTGCCCTCGCGTTCGTTGTACTTCGCCATGAACGTGAGCGACTTGCCCTGCTGCGCCGCGATCTCCTTGGCGCCGTTCTTGTAGATGGCGTGCTGGTCGCACGTGCGCAGCGCCGTCGTGTAGCGGAACGCGATCTCGTGCTGGCCGGGGTTGCACTCGCCCTTGGCGGACTCGACGACCATGCCGGCGCCCGTCATGCCGTTGCGGATGGCCCGCAGCAACGGCTCCACGCGCGCGGTGCCGAGCAACGAGTAGTCGACGTTGTACTGGTTCGACGGCGTGAGGTTGCGGTAGCCGGAGCTCCAGGCCTGCTCGTAGGTGTCGTCGAAGACGATGAACTCCAGCTCGGTGCCGACGTACGCGTCGAGCCCCAGCTCGGCCAGCCGGTCGAGCTGCCTGCGCAGCACCTGCCGCGGCGACGCGACCACCGGGTCGTCGTTCTCCCAGACGACGTCGCACATGACGAGCGCGGTGCCCTCCTGCCACGGGATGCGGCGCAGCGTCGCGATGTCCGGCTTCATGACGAAGTCGCCGTACCCGCGGTCCCAGCTCGACATCGCGTAGCCGCTGACGGGGTTCATCTCGACGTCGACGGCGAGGAGGTAGTTGCAGCCCTCGGCGGAGTGGCCGAGGACCTCGTCGAGGAAGTACCGGGCAGCACACCGCTTGCCCTGCAGGCGGCCCTGCATGTCCGCGATCGCGACCAGGACGGTGTCGATCTCCCCCGCGTCCACGGCCACGCGCAACTCCTCGACGGTCAGCATCCCGCGTTCCTCCAAAGGTCTGTCTGCGAGCCATTGGCGGGACCATCTTGACACCGCGGGGTGACCGGCGCCACCCTCAGCCACCGTCTAAAGGACTGGACGGAGTCCAATCGAGGAGGACGCCGATGAGTCAAGAGCCAGACAGTCCTGCCATCGGAAAATCCGCTGACGAACAACGGCTGCACGAGCTGGGCTACGCCCAGGAGCTGTCCCGGACGATGTCCGGTTTCTCGAACTTCGCGGTGTCGTTCACCATCATCTCGATCCTCTCCGGCTGCCTCACCCTCTACGGCTTCGGCATGAACACCGGCGGTCCCGCCCTCATCGTGTGGGGCTGGCCGTTCGTCGGGCTCATGACGCTCGTCGTCGGCCTCGCCATGGCGGAGGTCTGCTCCAGCTACCCGACCGCGGGCGGCCTCTACTACTGGGCCGCGAAACTGGCGCCGAGCAACGGCGCGGCCTGGTCGTGGTTCACCGGCTGGTTCAACTTCCTCGGCCAGGTCGCCGTCACGGCGGGCATCGACTTCGGCGCGGCGTTCTTCATCAACGCGTTCCTCGACCTCCAGTTCGGCTTCGCGGCCACTCCCCCGCACACGATCCTGATCTTCGCCGTCGTGCTGGTGCTGCACGGCCTGCTGAACACGTTCGGCGTGAAGCTGGTCGCGCTGCTCAACGACATCAGCGTGTGGTGGCACATCGTCGGCGTGGTGGTCATCGTCGGCGCACTGGTGATCGTGCCGTCGGAGCACCAGTCCGCCTCGTTCGTCTTCACCCACTTCGTCAACAACACCGGCTGGTCCTCGGCGTTCTACGTGGGCCTGCTCGGCCTGCTGCTCGCGCAGTACACGTTCACCGGCTACGACGCCTCGGCGCACATGACCGAGGAGACCCACGACGCCGCCCGCAGCGGCCCGCGCGGCATTGTGATGTCGATCGTCGTGTCGCTCATCGCGGGCTGGGTGCTGCTGGTCGGCATCACGTTCGCGATCCGCGACTACGACGGCGCCCTGTCCAGCGCCACCGGCGTCCCTCCCGCGCAGATCTTCATCGACGCCCTGGGCGCGACCGGCGGCAAGCTGTTGCTGCTGATCGCGATCGGCGCGCAGCTGTTCTGCGGCATGTCGTCGGTGACGGCGAACTCCCGCATGATCTACGCCTTCTCCCGCGACGGCGCACTGCCGGCGTCGTCGTTCTGGCACAAGATCAACAAACGCACGCGGACGCCCACGAACGCCATCTGGCTGGCCGCTGGTGGCGCTCTCGTGCTCGGGTTGCCGTACCTGTGGAACCCGACCGCGTACGCCGCGGTGACGTCGATCGCGGTGATCGGGCTCTACATCGCTTACGTGCTGCCCACTTTGCTGCGGTTGTTGCAAGGTGAGCGGTTCCAGCGCGGGCCTTGGCACCTCGGCCGGTGGAGCAAGCCGGTGGGGATCGTCGCGGTGGCGTGGGTCGTGTTCATCAGCGTGCTGTTCATGCTGCCGCAGGCGAGCCCGGTTACCGCCAAGACGTTCAACTACACGCCTGTGGCCGTGTTGGTGGTGCTCGGGTTCGCTGGCGTGTGGTGGTTGGCTTCCGCCCGGAAGTGGTTCAAGGGGCCGACCGTGCAGGGGACTCCTGAGGAGTTGGCGGCCATCGAACGGGACCTCGACTCGGTCTGACGTCGTGCGGCCGTCCAAACCAGACGGTCCGCGGGTGTTCGTGACCACTGGAGTTGTTTGATCGGCGGCTGTTCCAGCGTGGTTGCGTTGACCGTGCGGGTGCCTGTTCCAGCGTGGGCGTGCACCACCGGACGAAAGACTGGGGTGCATCGCCGCTGCGCGACGATTGCGATTGGGGCTTGACTTCGGGGCCCTTGCGAGGCGCTGTGGTCGGCCGGAAAAGGCCGGACGCTTCGCGACCGGCCGAGCCCGAAAGGGGTAGCACCTCGCACCCAAAGTCAAGCCCCAATCGCA
>NZ_DASVFL010000126.1:0-16236 GCF_036380075.1 Lentzea sp.
GGATTGCAGCTCCGGTGGCACCACTTCAGGACTCAGATCGACATTCGTCCACGAGGAGCTCCCCGATGTCGGACATGCCCGCGAAGAATGGATCGAAAGGTCAGGCACAGCCGTCTACTTCGCCTCCGACGGCGCCAGGGGTCAAGAACTTCGACGGGACCACGGTTCCCGATGACGTGAAGACCGGCGGAATCCCGGGCTACTACGAGAACAAGTACCCGTGGCCGAAGACGGTGGCCGGAGATCCGGGCGCGGGTAACGGCATCAAGGTGAGCACCGTGGCCCTGAAGACCTTCGCACAGAACTTGCGCATGATGCTGGCTCCGCTCACGGAGATCCAGCAGAAGATGCAGGGCGTGAAACTTTCCCCCGGCGCCTTCTACGACGCCAACGAACTGATCATGAAGGTGACGGGCGGCGGCAAGGGCGACGCGGTCCAGCCGGCGACCCTCGCTTTCGTGGAGAGGTCCATCCAGGCCATCACGAAAACCGCGGAAGAACTCGAGAAGCTGGCCACGGCTTACGCCACCTCGGAGGAGCTGAACAAGGCCACCGGCCGTGACCTCGGCGAGCACATGCAGAGTGCCAGCGACTGGCTCACGAAGGCCATCGGCGCCCCCGTCAGTCCCGCCCTCGGCGCCACCGGACTTCCCGGCGTGACCACCGGTCTTCCCGCCACCGGTAACCCGGCCGCCACCGGCCGCGCCTGACCCGCGACCTCCTTCCAGCACGGGCCGTAGTTCCCGCGAACACGAAAGCTCCCTGACATGGCTGACAACTTCAAGAACGCCTCCGGCGGCCTCGTCGCCACCGGCAGCGGAGCCGGCACGACCCGTGCCGACTACGAGGCTTGGGACTGGAAACAGATCAAGGCGTCGATCTACGGGACCGCCGCGGTCGTCAGCAACGCCAGCGAGGACCGCCTGGCCGGTCCGGCGAATCCCCTCACCCTCTACGACGCCGCGCTGAGTTTCCGCGCCACACAGGAACTGCTCTACTCCATCGGCAAGAACGTGGCAGCTCAGGCGAAAGCACTCGCGGGCGACAACGGGCCGTGGTCCGGCGAGGCAGCCAAGTCGTTCCTCGTCATGATGGACCAGTTCTCGAGGGCGTTCACCAACCACGCCGACCAGCTCGCCGGAGGCCCGGCGAAGTTGAACCCGGTGGCGGAACAGCTGTGGAGGGCGGCCAACCACCTCAACTGGGCCCAGCAGACCGTTCACGCGATCGACCTGCACTACGCGGAGCAGGCGAGGAGGAACATCGGCAACCGCCAGGACGTGATCATGCCTGACGGCCGGGTCGTGATCGGCAAGTTCCCGGAGATCGTCGCCATGATGACCGCGGACATGCGCAAGGTCCTGAAGGATCTCGCGAGTGACTACGAGGTCATGAAGTTCGACACGGAACTCGCCGCTCCGCCGACCCCGAAGCCGCTGGCGGACGTGCCCAAGGCTCCGCCGGGCAATCGTGAGAATCCGGACCTGGACAGGGCCTCGATCGCTCCCACCAAGTTCGCGGTGCCCGATCTGCCTCCCGGCTTGACCCAGAGTCCGGATCTGGTGAGTGCCTCGATCGCCCCCACCAGGTTCGCGATGCCCGATTCGCCTCCCAGCTCTTTCCAAGGCCCGGATCCGGTGAGTGCCTCCATCGCCCCCACCAAGTCCGCCGTGCCCGACCTGTCGCCCAGTTCGTTCCAGAGCACGGATCCGGCCCCCTTCAACGCGAGAGGCATGGTTGTCGATGGCGGGAACGCCTTCACCCCGACGCCTTTCGACGCGTCCGGCACCCGTTCGCCGGGTGGCGCGAACGCGTTCGACCCCGCGAATCTGCCGTCCGGCAGCTCGTTCTCGCCGCAGCCGTTCAACGGAACCGGGGTTCCGAACGGCATCAGCCCGATGCCGTTCTCACCGTCCGCCTTCACCTCGTCGAGCGGTCCCGGTTCGTCCAACGGTGTCAACGTTCCCAAGCCGGGTTCCGCGGCCGGTACCGGCCTGACACCGCTCCAGCGCGCGAGCATCGCCCCGTTCGACGGCGCGAAGACGCCCAACGCGTCCACGACGCCGCCCACCGGCTGGGCCGCGGGCACCGCGCCGCAGGGCCTCGGGCTGGAAGACCGGCCGGGAGCCGGCATGCCCGGTATGCCGATGATGCCGCCGATGGCTCCTGGGGCAGGTAATGGTGCGGGCGCCAATGGTTCGGAGCGTTCCGATGCGTCCGGTCTGATCGGGGGCGAGATCGACCCCTGGAAGAGTGCCGGGGTTCCGGCGTTCGGTGATCCGGAGCTGGGTGCTGCTCAGCTCGGTGGTGAGCGTGAGCGGTGGTCTGCTGTGTCTCCGTCCGGTGTGCCGGCTTCGGGTATGCCTGGTATGCCGATGATGCCGCCGATGGCTCCTGGCGCGGGTAGCGGTGCGGGCGCCAATGGTTCGGAGCGTTCTGACGCTTCTGGTTTGATCGGTGGTGAGGTCGCGCCGTGGGAGAGTGCTGGGGTTCCGGCGTTTGGTGACCCGGAGCTGGGTGCTGCTCAGCTGGGTGGTGAGCGTGAGCGGTGGTCTGCTGCGCCTCCCGTCGTCGGCGAGTCGGTCGGGGCGCCTGGCGTGCCGATGATGCCGCCGATGGCTCCTGGTGCCGCAGCAGGTGTCAGTGGACCGGAGCGTTCTGACGCGTCGGGTTTGATCGGTGCCGAAGTCGCTCCCTGGGAAGGACTTGTGCCGCAGGGCGTCGGCGATCCGGAGATCGGCGCCTCGCCCGGCAACGAGCGTGAGTACTGGGCCGCGCCTCACCAGCAGCGGCCCGGCGCGTCGGGTCTCGGAGGCGACGAGATCGTGACGCGCGGCGGTGTGCTCGCTCCACTCACCCCCTCTGGGGCGAGCACACCCGCCAATTCCCCACGAGGTCCGCGGTGGACGGAGGCGTCCGCCCTGGTGGGTGGTGAGCGTGCGGCCTGGGAGAGCGGACCGGTGCCTGGGCCCGCCGATCGTGACGATGAGGCTGTCGCCGTCGAAGCTCCGCTGCTACCGGAGTTCGCCGTGCCGCAAGAGGTTTCGGCTCCTGGCGGAGCCCCCGCGGTGGCGCTTCCCGGTGTGCCGGTCGAGTCCGTCACGCCGGCGGGGGACCGGGTGGCCGTCGTGCGCCCCGCCGACCGCGGAGAGGACTTCGCCGCGTGGAACACCAGCGGTGCGGTAGCCGTCCCCGTGTGGGCCCCCCGTCCTGCTGCACAGGACGAGGCTGACGGCCATGCGCCGGACTACGCGTTGCGGGAGTCGACCCCGTGGGCGCACGCCACGAACCACACCGCGGCCCGCTCCTCGGTGATGGCCACGGCGGCGACGCCGGCCTTCAGCGACGAGTCCGATCTCATACCCCGGATCCACTTCGAGGATAGCGGGCTGCCCACCTGCAGCGGCGAGGAGGTCGACGAGGACGAGGAGCGCAGGCGCGCTGAGGAACAGGCGCGCGCCGAGGAAGAGGCCGCCGCGGCCGAAGAGGAGAAGGAGCGTCGCTCCGTCGAACTGCTCAAGCAGGAAGGTGCGGCCTGGGCAGCACCTGTCGCGCCCAAGAGGCCTGGAGTCATCGATTGAGCACGGTCACGGTCAAACGCGGACCCCGTCTGGCCGCGCCGGAGGTGCCGGACGACGAGGAGGAGCTCCAGGAACCACCGGTGATGCCGGAGCCCGCCACGCGCGACTACAGCTCCGCGCTGATGGTCGTCCCCATGGCGCTCGGGCCGATCGCGATGATCCTGATGTTCTCCAGCATCGGGTCGTCCGGCGGCGGAACGCCCTTGATGATCATCATGTCCGGCGCGATGGCCATCGGCATGGTCTCCATGGCGGTCAGCCAGCTGATGCGCACCGGCGCCGAACGCAAGCAGAAGCTCAACGCCGAACGCCGCGACTACCTGCGCTACATCTCCCAGCTGCGTCGTCGCGCGCGGGAGAAGGGCACCGAGCAGCGGACGGCGGTCGCGTGGACCAACCCCGACCCGTCCTGGCTGTGGGCACTGGTCGAGGGGCCTCGTCTGTGGGAACGGCGGGGGAGTCACGACGACTTCGGCCGCGTCCGCATCGGGCTCGGTGTGCAGCAGGCGGCGATGGAGTTCACCCCGCCGTCCACCAAGCCGATCGAGGACCTCGAACCGCTGTGCGCGATCTCGTTGCGGCGCTTCAGCGAGACCTACCGCACCGTGAACGGCATCCCGATCTCCGTCGGGCTGCGGAGTTTCACCAGCGTCGAGTTCGCGGGTGACCCGGACGCCGCCGTCGGCCTGGTGCGGGCCATGATCGGCCAGCTGGTCACCTTCCACGCGCCCGACGAACTGCGGGTGGCCGTGCTGACCGCACCGCAGAACCAGGCCGACTGGGACTGGGTGAAGTGGTTGCCGCACACAGCACATCCGACGGCGCGCGACCTCGCCGGACCGGTGCGCATGCTCACGTGCGACCACGACGAGCTCATCGCGCTGCTGGGACCGGACGTCACCGACCGCGGTGATCACGACAAGGGCGTGCTCGCCGGTGCGGTGGAGCCGTTCGTCGTGGTCATCGCCCACCTCGCCACCATTCCCGACCACTCGCCCCTGTTCGGGCCGGGACTGCGCAACGTGGTTCTGCTGGACGCCACCGGCATGTTGCCCGGTGGTGCCAAGGTGCTCCGGCTGACCTGCCGCGACGGCGAGATCAGCTACCCGGCCGGCGAGGAGAAGGCGACCGCGTCCTGCGACGCGCTCAGCACGGCGCAGGCCGACGTGCTCGCGCGGCTGCTCGCGCCCAAGCGCACCAGCGGCGTCGTCGAGATCGCCGACCGCCCGTTCGAGAACGACTTCGAGCTGACCGCGCTGCTGGGAATCCGGGACGTGCACACCTACGACGTCCAAGCCCAATGGCGGCACAAGACACCGCAGCGCACCCGGCTCCAGGTGCCGATCGGCGTCACCGAGGACGGCGAGGTCGTCGAGATCGACCTCAAGGAGTCCGCCCAAGGCGGCATGGGCCCGCACGGCATGCTGATCGGCGCCACTGGTTCCGGCAAGAGCGAGCTGCTGCGCACTCTCGTGTGCAGCCTCGCCGCCACGCACTCGTCGGACACCCTGAACCTCGTCCTCGTGGACTTCAAGGGTGGTGCCACGTTCCTCAACATGGAGAAGCTGCCGCACACCTCTGCGGTGATCACCAACCTCGCTGACGAGCTCCCTCTCGTCGACCGGATGCAGGACTCGCTCAACGGCGAGATGACGAGGCGCCAGGAGATCCTCCGCGCGAGCGGCCACTCCTCGCTGTTCGAGTACGAGAAGGCCCGCCTCGCCGGAGGTGTCCTGCCCCCGTTGCCGACACTGCTCGTGATCGTCGACGAGTTCTCCGAGCTGCTGAGTGCCAAGCCGGAGTTCATGGACCTGTTCGTCTCCATCGGACGGTTGGGGCGCTCGCTCGGCGTGCACCTGCTGCTTGCTTCCCAGCGCCTGGACGAGGGCCGCATCCACCGCGTCGAGGGACACCTGTCCTACCGGGTCGCGCTGCGGACCTTCTCGTCGATGGAGTCCCGCAGCGTCATCGGCGTCGCCGATGCCTACGAGCTGCCATCCGGTCCGGGCAACGGCTACCTCAAGATCGACACGACGACGCTGGTCCGGTTCAAGAGCGCCTACGTCTCGGGCCCGTGCAAGGTGGCGGCGCCCGAGGGCGACGTGGAGAACCAGGAGGAGGCCGCGGCGGGAGAGATCATCCCGTTCTACACCTCGCCCAACCCCGGCGCGCACCTGCTGCGGCCGGCCGAGCAGGACGACGAGCTGTCCGCGCGGGACGTCGTTCCCGAGACGGCCGCGGGCGAGGAGGCGCCGAGCCTGGTCGAGGTGCTGATCAACCGCCTGGCGGGAGCCGGACCGGCGGCGCGCCAGGTCTGGTTGCCGCCGCTGGCGGCGTCGCCGTCGCTCGACTCGCTCCTGCCCAGCGTTCTGCCGGATCCGGTGCTGGGCATGACGGTCGACGACCCGGTGGTGCGAGGCCGCCTGCGGGTGCCCGTCGGCCTGGTCGACCTGCCGTACGAGCAGATGCGCGAACTGCTGGTCGCCGACCTCTCCGGCGCCGACGGGCACGTCGGCATCGTCGGCGCGCCCATGAGCGGCAAATCGGCGTTGCTGCGGACGCTCATCCTCGGTCTCGCGCTGACCCACACCCCGGACGAGGTCCAGTTCTACGGCCTCGACTTCGGCGGTGGCGGCATCATGTCGGTCAGCGGCCTGCCACACGTGGGCTCCGTCGCGACCCGCATGGAGCGTGACCGCGTCGTCCGCACGTTCGAAGAAGTCGTGCAGGTCATGGAGAAGCGGGAGAACGCCTTCGCCGAACACGGGTTCGAGTCGATGGCCGACTACCGCGCGGCCCGCAGAAGCGGCCGGATCGACGACCCGCACGGTGAGGTCTTCCTCGTCATCGACGGCTGGTTCACGTTGCGCCAGGACTTCGGTGACCTCGAGACCAAGCTGACCGAGATCGCCGCCCGAGGCCTGTCCTTCGGCATCCACCTCGTGGTCTCCTCCACCCGGTGGTCGGAAATCCGGCCCTGGCTGCGTGACGTGCTGGGCACCAGGTTCGAGCTGCGCCTGGGCGACGCGATGGAGTCGGAGGTGCAGGGCCGCAAGGCCGCGACGGTGCCGAACCAGCCGGGACGCGGACTCACGAGTTCCGGGTTCCACTTCCTCGCCGCCCTGCCACGTCTCGACGGGTCGACGGAGACCGAGGACCTCGCGACCGCCACGAAGTCCATCGTGGAGGAAGTGCGGACGTTCTGGCCGGGACGCAACGCCCCTGGTGTGCGGCTCCTGCCCATGCGCCTGCCGGCGGTGGACCTGCCAGAGCCCGAGGGCCTGCGAGTCTGCCTCGGCCTGGACGAGCAGCGGCTCAACCCGGTCTGGCACGACTTCAACGCGCTGCCGCACCTGTTCGTGATGGGCGACGCGGAGACCGGCAAGACCAACGCGCTGCGTCTGGTGCTGCGCTCCATCGTGAACGGGCACCGGCCGGACGAGGTGAAGATCCTCATCGCCGACTCCCGCCGTGATCTCGACGGAATGGTGCCCGACGAGTACCGCATCGGGCACGTCGTCAGCGGCGACGCGCTCGAGGACCTGGCGACCAAGGCCGCCGTGTCCCTGCACAAGAGGGTTCCCGGCCCCGATGTCTCCTCGGAGCAGCTGCGCCGCAGGGACTGGTGGGAGGGACCACAGCTGTTCGTGGTCGTCGACGACCACGAACTGATCGGGTCCGGCATGGGGATGGGTACCCCGATGGACGCGCTGCTGCCGCTGCTGGCACAGGGTGTCCACATCGGACTGCACCTCGTCATCGCCCGCAGCAGCGCCAATGCCATGCGCGGCATGATGGATCCGGTCATGAGGCGGCTGTGGGAGCTCGGAACGCCGGGCCTGCTCTTCTCCTACCCGAAGGAGGAGGGCAAGTTCCTGGGCGAGGCCGGTCCCCGCACCCTGCCGCCCGGTCGCGCGCAGATGGTGACGCGCCGGGGCATCAGGCTGATCCAGACCGGTCTCGTCCCGGTCGGCACCACACAGCACGAAGGCGCGACGCACGGCGGCCACCTGGCCGCGGCCGTGTCCAGGAACGAGGGACAGTGACCAGAACGCCGGAACTCTGCCGAATCACGGTGGTCGGAGCGAACGGCCGGGCGGATCTCGCCGTGCCGGCGTCGACCAGCCTCGCGGCCCTGCTGCCCACGCTCGTGCGGCACGTGGTGAGGGACCAGGACCGGGCCGAGGGTAACGAGTACGGGTCCTGGTCGCTGCAGCGCCTGGGTGAGGCGCCGTTCGACCCGGACGGAACGCCCGAGACGCTCGACTGGCTCGACGGAGAGCAGTTCTACCTCACCCGTGCGGAAAGCCCCTTCCCCGAACTCGACTTCGACGACATCGCCGATGGCATGGCCACGGCGGTGAACCGCCAGGGCAACCGGTGGAACCCCGAGGTCAACCGGAGTCTGTTCCTCAGCCTCACGGCCGTCGCGTTCGTGACGATCGCGATCTCGCTGTTCCTCAACTCCGGCACCGCGTTCGCCGCCGTGACGGCCGGTGTCCTGGCGCTGGTGCTGGGAGTCACGGCCGTGGTCGTCGCACGGACGATCGCCGACCGCGGCCTCGCCGCGGTCACCGGCGTCGCCTGTTGCGCGTTCGCCGGGCTCGCGGCGCTGATCGCCGACGCGGGAGTGGAGAACGCGCTGTTCTCGCCGGAGGGCTCGGTGTTGTCCGGTGGCCTGGCGATGGGAGTGACGGCGGCGGCTCTGCTGGTGGCGCAACGTCTCTTCGCGCGGGAACTCCCGATCGTCCCGCTCGGATGTGCGGCCGTCGCCGGGTTCGGTGCTTTGGTGGCGATGTGGCTGCGGGTCGGCATGGTGCTCACGACGCTGCAGGTGTCCACGGTGGTGATGGCCTCGTTCTTCGTCCTGCTGTTGTTCGCGCCGAAGCTCGCCACCAGGGCGGCGCGGCTGCGTGGCCCGCAGCTCCCGCGCAACGCGGACGAGATGAAGATCGACATCGAGCCGATGGCCGCGGACGAGCTCATCGCGCAGACCGGTGAGGCTGACCGGTACCTCAGCGTCCTCACCATCGGCTCCGCGGTGCTCTTCGCGTTCGGGTTCTGGTACCTGCTGCGCGAGGCGGACTGGCTGAACCACGTGCTGGCCGGTCTCCTGGCCTCGGCAGTGCTGCTGCGCTCCAGGGAGTACCTCAACACCGCCCAGCGCACGGCGCTCGCGGTCACCGGTGCCTGGGGGCTCGTCCTGCTCGCACTGAGTCTGCTCGCCGGAATGAGCGACCAGGAGCGGGTGCTGGGCACCGTCGTCCTCGTGGCAGGCGCCCTGCTGCTGGTGATGGCCGCGTTGAGGCCCGCACACCGCCGCGTGCTGCCGATCTGGCCGCACATGGGCGACGTTCTCGAGAACGTCGTGTGCCTCGCGCTGGTGCCGTTCGTGTTGCACGCACTGGGTGTCTTCACCTGGGCTCGCGGTCTGGCCGGGTGACGTCGGGTGCAGACGAAGAAGGACCACGTCCACGCGTACAAGACGCTCGTCGGACGGATGAGCGCCGCCCTGTTGCTGGGAGACACCAACTACAGCGAGACCCCCGCCCGGCGGGCGACGATGGGACTGGTGTTCGGGCTGGTCGTGGGGCTGCTCGTCGGCATCGGTTTCTGGGTGTACGGGCTCCTGAACCCCGGCGGCAGCACGGCGTGGGCGAAGCCGAACGTCATCGTGGTCGAGAAGGAGAGCGGGACCAGGTTCGTCTACCGGGACGGCCGGCTCGTGCCGGTGCTCAACCACGCCTCGGCGATGCTGCTGCAGGGAGGTACCGCGAAGGTCGAGGTGATCTCCCGAGCCTCTCTCAAAGACGTGCCACGCGCTGCCTCTCCGGTCGGCGTGGCGAACGCCCCCGACCCCGTGCCCTCCGCCGGTTCGCTGATGACCACGCCGTGGGTCTCGTGCCTGCCTCCCGCCCAGGTGCGAGACGGGGCACCGAGCATCAGCTTCGACGCCGGCGTTCCGGTGACCCCCTTCGGAGACGACGAGTACATGTGGGTCGCCTCATCCGAGGGCGCCGAGTACGTCGTCGTGCCCCAGGGCAGGATGAAGCTGGCGAACCGTACGATGACCGTCGCGCTCGGCCTGGGCGCCACGACGCCGCCGGTCGCTCCGGAGTCCTGGCTGGCCGCACTGCCCGCCGGCCCCGACGTGAACGCCGCGGAGATCCCCGACCGGAACCGGAAGGTCGAGATCGGCGGTGTCGCACGGCAGGTGGGCACCGTCTTCCGGCAGTCGGTCGGCAACGGTACGCAGAACTTCACCGTCCTGCGCGCCGACGGCCTCGCCGTGGCGTCAAGAACGGAGGCCGCTCTGTTGGAGGCGGCCACCGGCAAGCCCGCCGTGGAGCTGGACGCCGCGTCGATCGCGAGCGCGCCGCGATCGGCGGACACCTCGCTCGCCGGGCGCATCCCCGACCTCATGGCGTCGAAGGCGATCTCCGCCGGTGAGAAGGCGTTGTGCCTCAAGCAGGAGAGCAACGGTTCCGCGGTACGCAGCACCCCGGTGCTCGTGGACCGCGAGCAGGCCCGGCCGGGTGTGACGCTCAAGGGCGGAACCGGCGTGCTCGCCGCCTCCGTGCCCGCACCGGCCGCCGCCGGGGCGAAGCCCGACCGGTACCTGATCACCGACCGCGGCGTGAAGTACGTGCTCGCCGATGACGAGACCGTGACCGCCCTGGGGTTCGGCGGCGTTCAGCCCCGTCCGGTGACGAAGACGGTGCTGGACCAGATCCCGAGCGGCCCGGCGCTGAGCCGGGCCGCCGTGGGCGTGTTCGAGAAAGGACGTGGCTGATGGGTCTGCTGACCAAGAGCCCGGAGACCAGCGGCGATCGCGACATGATCGGTCACACGATCGGGAACACCCTGGTGGTGCGGCCGAAGCACGTGCTGCGGGATGAGATCCGCGACCTCGCACTGGGCCTCGCCGCCGATCCGGAGCACGAGCTGGTCGTCGTCGACCTGCCGGTGGACAGTTCGTTCGCGGTGTGGGAGTCGGCCGCGAAGCTGTTGCCCCGCAAGCGCCGCGGCGTGCGGCTGGTGATCAGCGGTCGCTCACGCGAGACGACGGCGCTCGCCGGGCAGTGGCTGTCCGAGCGGCTCAACCGCACGGTGGTCGCCCCCGACGGCGCGGTGATGCGCGGCCTCGGCGGCACGTTGTTCGTTGACTCCGGCTGGGGCACGGGCTGGGTCCGCTTCCAGCCGGGCAAGCCGCCGGTGGCTGATGGAAAACGTTTTCCGCGGCCTGTCTGGGAGGGCGCGTCGCCGCTGGTGGAGATCATGCCGACCAGCGCCGGCAGCGTTGTCGAGCCGCTTCCCGGCGGTGTGTGGTTGCGCCCGCGTGGCCCGGAGAGCGTCCTTCGATTGCACCGCAAGCGCTTGGTCGAGGCCCTGCCGGCACAGCCCGAGGTGTGCACGGTGGTGCTGGGCTGTCCCGGCAGCCCGCCGATCTCGGTGTACGACGTCATCCGCTTCTGGGGCTGGCTTCCCCCGGAGGTGCGCGGTCGGCTGCGGCTGGTCAAGCTCGGCCCTCTGACGCTACCGGGCACCGCCGCCTACGGGCAGGCGCTCGCCGACGCGGTGGGGGAGCAGGTCGTCTGCTACACCGGCATCCCGGTCGGCTCACGCCTCGAACCGGAGATCTTCACGCTGCGCGCCGACGGTTCTCTCGGCTGGCGCAACTGGGCGGAGGAAGTGACCTACACGCCCTCCAACGGCATGACGCCGGTTCCGATGCTGTCGGCGCACCGCAACCCGATCTTCGGCATCGAGCAGGTCGGCCCCGCCGCCTACCGCTACGCCCCCGGCGTGGTGCTGGAGGTGGTGCCATCCGGGCTGTGGCTACGTCCTGACCGCGAACTGCCGCACGCCCACGCGGTGCGCTCCGCCTTGCCCGACGGGGACCGGCACCAGGTTCTGTTCGAGGACAGCCACGGCGACGTCATCCGCGAACTCGCCGCCGACGTCTTCGGCAGTCTGGAACCCGCCACACGGCAACTGTCTGGAGTGGTGCGCTCGGACGCCGTGCTGAGGCGCCGTGCCGAGGTGGGCGGACCGGCGATGGCGGCGATGGACCAGGCCTCGCCGACGGCGATCGAGGCGCCGGAGTCACCGACCGCCACGCTGCGGCACGATGCTCTCCTACCGGTCGCGCTGTCCCCGATGACCGCCGGCGAAGCCGACGCCATGCGACCGTCGTGGTCGGTGAACGTGATGGGGCCGGCCAGTGCCGGCGACCTCGGTACCGCGCCACCCCCTCCGCTCGTCTCCGAGGCGGGAACGTCTTCCCCGGCGCTGGATGTCCTGACCGCGGCGCAGGTGAGCCCACCTGCCTCACTGGTGGGCGGGCCGGGCTTCCCGCCAGGCACCCCGGAATGGCCGTCCGCAGGTCCGCAGTCACCTCCGCCACTCCCGCCGATGGCCGCAGCGGCCGGCTTGCCCGTCGTGAGGGACGTCGTCCCGCGGACACCGACCGGCGGACCGCTTTCCCCGGTCGGTGACGTCACGGCCGCGGCGCCCCCCGCGAGCACCCCTGGCGAGGAACAACGGGACCCCGTGGCAGCTCACCCGGGCGCGACACCTCCTCCCATGCCCCGCTCGCTGGTCGCCCCGAGGCCTACCGAGCCGCAACCGGTGCTGCCACGACCGCTCAGGGAGGAGGTGCCCGCCGCCGCTCCTGCTGTCTCGCTGCCGCCCGCAGCGACGTTTTCCAGCCGCGTGCAGCCCACGCCGTCCACCGCCGCGGCCGCACTGGTGCCGAAGCGCGGCCTCGACGAGGAACGCGGCTGGATCCGCAGCACCTTGGCACGCGAGTACGCGGCGGTGGCGAACTCGGTCAGCCGGATCATGTCCGAGCACCCCGGTTTCCAGGGGGCGGTGGAACGCAGCACCGGCGTACTGACCGACGCGGTGGCGATCCGGCTCTACCTGTCCGGTGAGGGCCACGGGCTCGACTCGGCGTTGCGCACCGGTTCGGTCGGTCCGCACGTGCCGTTCGCGCGGTGCGTGGTGTCGGGGCTGAGCAGGCTGCCGTCCCACCGCGGTGCGGCGGTCTTCGCGACTTCACCCACCGAACAGGAGTGGGAGCTCTACCGGAGCCGGAAGTTCGTCACCGAGTGGGGCTTCGTCAATGCGCTGAGCGCGCCCTGCGACAGGCAGCGCGCTGCCGGAGAGGTGGATGTCGTGGTGTGGTCGATGACCGCGCGGCGCACGAAGCTGCTCGAACCCGAGCAGGATCCGGTGACCGACCGCGTGTTGTTCGTGCCCGGCACCAGTTTCAAGGTGCTCGACCTGGTCGAGCGGAAGAACGGCGAACGCGGGCGGGTGCTCCTGCGCGAGCTGGCCGTCGGCGAGATCGACTCAGACGGCCGGGTCGACGAGAACCGGGCCTCGCTGGACGAACTGGCGCTGAACTCCCTGCGTCGCTCACTGGATTCCTGGGGCGAGAACGGTTCCGAAACGCGTGTCCCGAACGCCGTCATGAGCCGGTTCGGACTGCTTCCCGGCCTGGTGCGTCTGAACGAGGAGGGGCAATGAACCGCCAGTTGCTGCTGGTCGGGGTGGACCGGCCCGGCGGGTACCCGACGATCGGTGCCGCGCTCCGGGAGGCGCGGGACGGCGCGACGATCAGCGTCCTGCCCGGCCGTTACGAGGAGTCCCTCGTGATCACGCGGATGATCACCGTCGCCGCGGAGGAGGGGCCCGGCACGGTGGAGGTCGTGACGCGCACCGGGAGCACCGTCGTCGCCGCCACGTCCGCCGCTCGCTTCTCCGGCCTGGTGTTGCGGGGCGAGGACGCCAAGGCATCGGTGCTGGACGTGCAGCACGGCGAGATCGAACTGGACGGCTGCCGCGTCCAGGCAGCGTCCTGGGCGGCGGTGCTCGCGCGTGGCGAGGGATGCGTGGTGCTGCGCGGGTGCGAAGTCGTGAACACCGCGGGAGCGGGCCTCGTCGTCACGTCGTCGATGCCCAGCAGCGCCGAGGACACCAGGATCGTCGATGTGGAGTCCTCCGGCGTGGTGGTCACACAGGAGGGCGAACTGGTGCTGCGCCGAGTTCTCGTGCGCAACGCCGGCGGGAACGGCGTCTGCGTCAACAGCCGGGGACGGCTGGCGATCGAGGACTGCGAGATCACCGAGGCGGCCAAACCCGCCCTCGTGGTCGAGCAGGAGGCTCGTGCGGTGGTGCAGGGACTCACCGTCACCCGCAGTGCGGGCCTCGATCTTTACGTGTGCAGCACCGGCGAAGTGCTCCTCGAGAACTCCGTCTTCAGCGGCGCGGGCGTGCAGTCCGCGCACATCGCGGGCGGTGCGCAGCCGCTGATGCGCGACTGCCGCTTCGACGGCGCCGGTCGCAACGCCGTCTACGTGACCGGAGGTGCGGCGCCCCGGTTCGACAACTGCAGGGTCACCGCGAGCCCGGTCGGCGTGCTGGTGGACGCGGCGTCCAAGCCGGAGTTCGGCGACCTGCGCGTCGAGGGCAGCTCGCACGGCGCGGTGGTGCTCGACGCCGAGTCCTCCGTGCGGTTCAGGGGACTGCACCTGGTGCCCGAGTCCGGACCCGCCGTGATGGTGAAGGGCCGATCGCGACTGATGATCACCGACGCGACCGTCGAGGTGACCGCCGCGGTGGGTCTGTCCCTCGTGGAAGGCTCGCGCGGTGAGCTGAGCGACCTGCGCGTCATCGGTTCCGCACCGAGTTTGGTGACGCTGGCGGGCGGCGCCCGTGCGCAGATCACCTCGACGTTGCTGCGTGGTGGTGGTATGCGCGTCGAGGACGCCTCCTTGTCCGTTCAGGACAGTGAGGTGGTAGAAGGCGCGGAGGACGGCATCACCGTCGGCGCCGGCGGTGTGCTGCAGGCCGTCCGGTGCCGGGTGCGATCAGCCCGGCGACACGGCGTGCACCTGCTCAGCGGTGCGAAGGGCGAGGTGCGCGAGTGCGAGGTCACCGGCAACGCCGGGGACGGGGTGCTGCTCGACACCGAGGAGTCCGTCGCCGTCGTCGACTGCACGAGCACTGGCAACGGCGGCAGTCCGGTCCGCCGGGCCGTCGAGCACGAGAGGCTGGTGGTCACCGGTCTGGTCACCGACGCCGCCCCCGAGGTCCAGGCGAGGCCGAAGCCCGCTCCGGCCGTGTCGGTACAGAGCACCGACGACCAGCCCACGCTCGGCGGCGCGATGGGCGAGGAACTGGAGGGGCCGCTCGCCGAGCTCGACACGCTGATCGGTCTCGACAGCGTGAAGCGCGAGGTCCTCGGCCTGATCAACCTCATCAAGACGGCCCAGAAGCGCAAGCAGATGGGGCTGCCCATGCCTCCCATGAGCAGGCACCTCGTGTTCGCGGGACCGCCCGGCACAGGTAAGACCACAGTCGCCCGCCTGTACGGCGCGGTGCTGGCCGAACTGGGCATCCTGGATAGGGGGCACATGGTCGAGGTCGCCCGTGCCGATCTCGTGGCCCAGTACATCGGCGCGACGGCGATCAAGACCGCCGAGGTCGTCACCAAGGCCATGGGCGGGGTCCTCTTCATCGACGAGGCGTACACGCTGTCGAGCGGGTCCGGCGGCAGTGGGCCGGACTTCGGCCAGGAGGCCATCGACACGCTGATGAAGATGATGGAGGACCACCGCGACGAGATCGTCGTGATCGTGGCGGGCTACTCCGAGCTGATGGAGCAGTTCCTCGCCTCCAACCCCGGTCTGGCCTCCCGGTTCTCGCGCACCATCGAGTTCCCCAACTACAGCGTCGACGAGCTCGTCACCATCACGACCAACCTGTGCCGCAAGCACTACTACGAACTGACCGACGACGCTGTGGACGCGCTCACCGACTACTTCGAGCGCGTGCCCAAGAACGAGA
Organism: Lentzea sp.; assembly: GCF_036380075.1. Classification (NCBI taxonomy): domain Bacteria; kingdom Bacillati; phylum Actinomycetota; class Actinomycetes; order Pseudonocardiales; family Pseudonocardiaceae; genus Lentzea; species Lentzea sp. Next base: position 15,438 of record NZ_DASVFL010000126.1, read on the forward strand.
CCTTCGGCAACGGCCGTGTGGCGCGCAAGTTGTTCGAGTCCATGGTGAACAACCAGGCTTCGCGGCTCGCCTTCGAGCCACCGGGCAAGGACGCCGAGTTCAGCCGGCTCACCGGCAAGGACCTCGTCGCGGAGATAGCCGCACTCGGGGAGTCGGTTCCCCGTGGTGCCACTCCGGACGCGGCCACCAATCCCGTGGGCGCTGTCGAGGCGACTCTCGGGTGGCGGCGCATCGCGGAGCTGTCCGGACTGGACGGCGTGCGGGAAGCGGCCGGCCGCACGCTGCTGGAGTTGTGCGGGCTCAAGGGCCGCAACAAAAGTCCCGGCCTGCGCGCGAACGTGATGCTGGCGGGCCGGCGGGGCATGGGCCGCGGCGCTGTCACGACGCTCTACGCCCAAAGCCTCGCGGAGCTAGGAATCGTGCGCACCGGCCATGTCACGAAGCTCTCGTTCGGGCGCGACCTCTGCCCGCGCTGGCCCGGGCAGGCGCAGAGCCTGGTCGGCAGCGCGTTCGAGGAGGCGGACGGCGGTGTGCTCCTGCTGGAGGCCGACGGGGACTGGCTCGTCGACTCGGCGGACCATCGTGCGGAAGCCGTGGACGCGTTCGTGGACATGATCCGGCGCACCCCGTCAGGTCCGGTGGTCGTCCTGTCCGGTGACAACCGGTCACTGGTGCGTCTCTTCGAGGCCTCGTCCGCCATCGGCGGCTGCTTCTCCGAGAGGTGGGATTTTGCGAACTACGACGCTGACCAGCTCACCACCCTCGCTGTGCGGCGGCTGGAGCGGTGCGGGCACGAGGT
>NZ_DASVFL010000127.1:0-3732 GCF_036380075.1 Lentzea sp.
CACCATTTCGCGTCACGTGGTAGGTCTCGCCCGCCTCCACCGCGTCCATGACAGCGGCGGAGTGGTTGCGAAACTCCCGTTGGCTGATGACCTTCACCAGACGAGTGTAGCCCTGCGTAGCGCCATGAGCTACACCAGGCGGACCTGTTCGCCGTCCTGCCCGACGACACCTGGTTCTACCCGGGCCACGGCGACGACTCGACGCTCGGCAAGGAACGCCCGTCACTCGCGGAGCGGCGCTCGCGCGGCTGGTGACGTGAGACCTACGGGGAGCCCGTCGACGTGGGCTCCTCGTTGTCCCGTGATCAGACTTCGATGATCGTGACCCATCTGTTCAGGCTTTGACCGTCACCACATCTCGATGCGGCTCGGCCGTCGTGACCACGGCGAGCTCAGGTATCTGACGAGCACCGTCAGGCTCGCTGAACCGCTTTCTGCATCCGCTGCACGAAGTCGTGTGGCAGGTCCTCCGGGGGCGAGATGTTCAGCTTCGCCTCGACGGCCAGGGCGTTGCCGGTCAGCACGACCTCCGCGTAGCACGTGATCCCGGCGTTCTGCAGCGGACGCACGACCGGCAGCAGTTTGGCCGACGTCTGCTTCGTGAGCTCGCCGATCTCCTGACCGTCAACGCGGACCGCGACCACTTCGCTGGTGGAACGCGGACCGGTGCGCTCCACCCCATGCAGGCTGGCGAGGACCAGCGCCCTGCTCTGCGGATGCGCGCGACCCATCAGCGGTCCCAGCACGTCCAAATGCTCGTTCTCGCGAGTCAGCTGGTAAGAGCGTCCCGCCGGAACCATCATGTGAGGGGAACGGTCGTCGATCTCGTTGATCGGGAACAGGAGTTCCGGGTCGGCCAGATCGAGCGACACGCTCGCGATGAAATCTCCGGGCCCTCGACGCCACCACAGGCGCGCACGGCACTCAGGAATCCTGTTCGATTTTTCCAGCAGTTTCAGCGAGGTCGCGTACTCAGCGGCCGATTCGCGCGGCAGATACCCGACCAGCCGTCCGTCGACCAACACCTGGACTGCGTTCCGGTCGTGACGATTCGACGGTTCACGTCGCAGTTGCGCAATCGTTTCCCGTTCACCGGTCGAAGCTTTGCCTGCGAGCCGGCGCAAGTCCTGGAAGTAATGTGACTCACCGACCACCTCCTGGCCGAACCAGCCCTTTCCACGCAGGCGAAGCGACTTCTCCGCAGGGCGTTCGACCAGCGCGGGGCGCAGTCGTTCCGGCTGCGGGCGTGCCATACCGGCGACGTTGGCGACTTCCACTCGGAATGACAGCAGTCCGTGGTACAGCCGCTCGAAATCTGCCTGTTGCCTGCGGGTGAAGTGCAACTTGCAGGGCTGCCCGTCCCGAACGACGAGGTCGAGGCGCCCGTTCCGGAACAGGCCTGCCCTGGCCATCGAAACCGACACCAGTTCCGGTCCGGTGACGACGAGTCTGCGCCTGCCCAGAGCTGCCTCCGCCACGGCGTTCTTGGGCTCGACGACGAGCTGCAGGCCATCGAAGTCAACGGAGATTCCGTACCCGTCCATCGATTGCTCCTACCGATTCGGGGCGCGCTCCGTGCCGCCGGTTCAACCGGCTATTCGTTCGGGCGGCACGTTCCTGTTACACAGCATCGATTCCATGTCGCTACGACTTCACGTGAGCCTGCTTCACCCGTCCGAGGGCTGCCCAGGTCATCCGATCACCACCACGATCGAAGTGGTTCGCGCTGCCGCTGCGAAGGGGGAGCCACGCGATGGCGCTCACGCCTCTGGTCGCGATGAAGAGCAAGACGGGCGAGCTCGAGTCCCTGCGGCAACTCGCCGAGCGCGACGCGCCAGTCCCGCGAGTCGTCGTCGAGCTGCTCGACTCCGTCGAACCGGACGGCCCGGGGCGCCTGCTGAAGGCGTTGGTGCAGGCGGCCGCGCGCATGGTGAACCTGCGTCAGCCGCTGTGGATCGACACCGAACTGGTGAGCCGGGACGCTCCGCTCGCCCGGCATCCGGGTGGCGTGTTCGAGCTCCTGGACGACCGCATCGAGACTGCGCTGACCGAGGAGCACGGCCTGTTCGCCCCGGACGTCCCGGCCTTCGTCCCGGTGCTCTCCGCCTCACCGTCTGACGACCAGCTCAGGCGGGTGGCACTGCTGCAGGAACACCGCCCTCGGCCGGTCGTGATCCGGTTCCGGGACGTCCGACTCCCGCCTGGCGAGGTCGACGACTGCCTGCGCCGCATCTCCCCCAGCGCCCGCGGCAACCCGATGCACGCAGTCGTCGACCTGGGCTTCGTGGAAGCGGTTCACCCACGGCAACTGGCTCTCACGCGTTCACTCGTCAGGACGCTGGGCGACCGGCTCGGGCCCTCCTCGACGACCGTGCTGGCCGGGTCGATCCCGGCTGCCCGCCACGGCTTCGTGACCACCGTCCGGGAGCGGACCGAGGTGGCCTTGTGGCACGAAGTCGCGCACCTGAGCGCCATCGATGTGAACTACGGCGACTACGGCGTGGTCCACCCGGCCAGGCCGGCGCCCGCCAAACCCGGACCGCGCACCATCTACCCGTACCTCTACTACACCGTGCCGAACCTCGTCATCGCGCTGCGCAGACAGCCCGCCAAGGAAGACGGCAAGCTCTTGACGGGTGAGGCGTTCACCGAACTGGCCGATGAGCTCGTGGCCCGTCCCGACTTCGCCGGCAGTGGCTACTCCTGGGGCGACCGCGAACTGGCGGGCTGCCGCCGGGAAGGCGGACGGTCCGCCAGGCACGTGTCGCGCTGGGTCGCCATGGCGATGTCGCACCACCTGGCACACCTCGCGCGGAGGCCGCCGGCCGAGCTGTGAGGCTCAGGCCAGTGCGTCCAGGAGGTCGAGGTAGCCGCTGGTCGTGCGCCACAACGAGTCCGCGTGCGGCGTGAGCTTGCCCGGACTCCAGCGCTTGTCGGTGTAGACCTGATTCGCGCGGCGCAGCGCCGCCAGGCTCACGGCCAGCTCGTCCTCCACCCGCTTGCGCAGCTCGTCGGGTGACGGCGCCGGCGGGCGGACCAGCTCCGCGGTGCCGTCGCTGACCGCGACCAGCGCCTCCTCCGCGACGCCGTCGGCGCGGCTCCAGACCAGGGCGGGTCGCTCGATCGCGTGGTTCCACACCGGGGCGTTCACCGAACGCCACCGCGCCGAGATCGGGTTGCGCGACATCCGGGTGGAGTTGGCCCAGTGCTCGGCGCCGACGGGCTCGGTGAGCCACGGCACCTCGTCCACCGGCAGGTCCGCGACCACGGCGACCTCGATCTCGTCCAGGTCCCGCGGCACCCCGAGCAGGTCGCCGAACACCCACAGTTCGACCACGTCGAAGCGGAAGACGGGGCTGGGCGGCTCAGCGCACTTCTCCACGAGCTCGGTCAGGTGATGCACTGCGCGGGTCCACTTCACGCGCGTCATTCTGCTGGAGGGTCCGATGCGGGTCGCCGACGCCTTGGCAAGGCTTGCCCTGGTCGAACCGCGGCTGTGCGCGTTCCACGAGGTCTTCGACTCGTTCGCGCCCGTCGACCCGTCGCTCCCGCTCGCCGGCATGCCCATCGCGGTGAAGCGCGGCGAACGCGAGAGCCACCGCGAGGCGTTGATGGCACTCGGTTGCGTTCCGATCGGCCTGACCACCACACCCGACGGCAGCACACCGTGGCAGACGTGGGGCCGCAACTCTCGCGGCGTCACACGCAACCCGTGGAACCTCGACCGCACCC
>NZ_DASVFL010000128.1:0-6785 GCF_036380075.1 Lentzea sp.
CGCGGCCGTCGAGCTCGGCGAAGTCGATGAGGAAGAGGTCCTCGGCGAGGCCCAGCTCGGCGAAGGCCCGGCTGCCCTGCTCGATGCCGGCCGCTACGGGCGCGGGGTCGAAGCCGGGGATGGAGTGCGGGTCGAAGCCGATGACGAGGATGTCGGGCATTCGCCGGAGGCTAGCCCTTTCCGAAGGCGGCCACAGCTGACGACGAAGGCCCCCGGCGTCGTTGACGGGGGCTTTCGAAGCAGACTGCGTGGGCGAGGTCTAGCCGCGCAGTTCCATCGTGCAGCACTTCGGGCCACCGCCGGAAGCACGCAACTCCGAGATGTCCACGAACACCGGCTCGAACCCGCGCCGGGCCACCTGCTCCGCCAGGTGCGTGGCCTCCACGGGCATGACGACGTGCTTGCCGTCGGACACGGCGTTCAGGCCGAGGCAGACGGCGTCGTCGGCGTTGGCGATCACGGCGTCCGGGAACAGGCGGCGCAGGACGGCCTGTGAGCCTGGCGAGAAGGCTTCCGGGTAGTAGGCGACCAGAGGTGTCGGGGACTGGTCGTCGAGCATGAACAGGGCCACGTCGAGGTGGTAGAAGCGCGGGTCCACAAGCTGTAGGGACACGACTGGGACGCCGAGGACCTCCTGCGCTTCGGAGTGCGCGTGGGGGTCGGTGCGGAAGCCGGTGCCCGCCAGCAGCAGGGAGCCGGTCCAGGTGAAGTCGCCCTCGGCCTCGTTCACGGCGGTCGGCATGACCACCGAGTTGTAGCCCGAGGACAGGAACCAGCGGCGGAAGTGGTCGGCCTCGGCTGCTCGCTGGGGGGCACGGAAGCGGGAGCCCAGGACTCGGCCGTCGATGACCGTGCCGCTGTTGGCCGAGAAGACCATGTCGGGCAGGCCCGGGACCGGGTCGATGACCTGGACCTCGTGGCCCAGGCGTTCGTAGGTCTCCTTCAGGGCCGTCCACTGCTCCACGGCCAGCGACGTGCTGGTGGGGCGGGTCGGATCCATCCACGGGTTGATGGCGTACTCCACCGTGAAGTACGTCGGCGGGCACATCAGGTACCGACGGGTCGTCGGTGTGCGCGTCGGCGCCAGGGGCGTGGCGATGTCCAGCGTGATCGGCTCGCCCGGCCCGGAGATGGATAGCGTCATGGATCGAAATGTAAATCCCGGGATGACCATCGAACAACGCCGCGACATTGCGTGATCTGGTGCAGAATGTTGCGTGTGGACAGCATCGACCAGCGAATCATTTCGTGCCTCATGGCCAACGCCCGTTCCAGCTACGCGGAGATCGGGAAAGAGGTCGGGCTGAGCGCTCCCGCGGTGAAGCGGCGGGTGGACAAGCTGCTGGACAACGGCGTGCTCAGGGGGTTCACGGCGGTGGTCGACCCCGAGGCGCTGGGGTGGGGCACGGAGGCGTTCGTCGAGGTGCACTGCAAGGGCAACGTCGCGCCGCACGACATCCAGCACCGGCTGGAGCCGATGGCCGAGGTCAGCGCCGCCTACACGGTGTCGGGGGCGGCGGACGCGATCGTGCACCTGCGGGCCGCGGACATCCACCACCTCGAGACGGCGCTGGAGCGGCTGCGGGCCGTCGAGATCATCGACCGGACCGTGTCCACGGTCGTGCTGTCCCGGCTCCTGGACCGGCCGCCGGCACCCTAGGGTGCGGGCATGGCTGAGGTTCTGCTGGAGCTCCGCGAGTCCGTCGCGGTCATCACGATCAACGACCCGGACCGGCGCAACGCGTTGACGGTCGACCTGTCGCAGCAGCTCGCCGACAGGGTGGCGCAGGCCGAACAGGAAGCCAACGCGCTGGTTGTCACGGGTGCGCCGCCCGCCTTCTGCGCCGGCGCGGACCTCACGCAGCTCGGCAGCTCCAAGGACGAGGGCCTCAAGAAGATCTACCTGGGTTTCCTGGCAGTGGCGAACGCCACCATTCCCACGATCGCGGCCGTCAACGGCGCCGCGGTCGGGGCCGGACTCAACCTCGCGCTGGCGGCCGACGTGCGCGTCGCGGGGCCGAAGGCGCGGTTCGACGCGCGGTTCCTCCAGCTCGGGATCCACCCCGGCGGCGGCATGACGTGGATGCTGCAGAGGATCACCGGGCCGCAGGTCGCGACGGCCATGACGCTCTTCGGCGAGATCCTCGACGCCGACCGGGCCGTGGCGCACGGGCTCGCCTACGCGAAGGCCGAGGACCCACTGGCGGTGGCCCTGGAGCTGGCGAAACACTCGGCCGAGGCTCCAGCCGGACTCGTGCGGACCATCAAGGCGACCATGCGCGCGACCGATGCAATGCACGACCACGCGGAGGCCGTCGAGACGGAGCTGCGGCCACAGGTCGCTTCGATCGACACTCCAGAGTTCGCTGCGAGGCTTGCCGCGATGAAGGCTCGGATCAGCGGACGTTAAGTGTTACCTTTGGTAACAGGTATTGAGGGTGACGTCGGTCGCATTCGGGTTCCCGCTGGTAGCACCGTGCTCTCCACCCGGCGGGGGATCCGTTGCGGCAGATGGGACAGTACGTCTCGCCCAGTGGTACACGGCCCGTCTCGCAGGCGGTCCTGGCGACTACCCTCGCGGTGGGGCACTGCCACCCTTGGAGAGAGGTATCGGCGTAGGAATGAGCACTGAGACCCGCAAGCTGGATCGCGTCGTGATCCGCTTCGCCGGCGACTCCGGTGACGGCATGCAGCTCACCGGAGACCGGTTCACGTCGGAAGCGGCGGCGTTCGGCAACGACCTCGCCACGCAGCCCAACTTCCCCGCCGAGATCCGCGCGCCACAGGGCACCCTGCCCGGCGTCTCGTCGTTCCAGCTGCACTTCGCCGACTACGACATCCTGACGCCCGGCGACCGCCCCGACGTGCTCGTGGCGATGAACCCGGCCGCGCTCAAGGCGAACGTCGGCGAGCTGCCGGACGGCGGCATCCTCATCGTCAACACCGACGAGTTCTCGAAGCGGAACCTGACGAAGGTCGGCTACGACGCGAACCCGCTGGAAGACGACTCGCTCGAGAAGTTCCAGGTGCACAAGGTCGCCATGGCGACCCTGACCATCGGCGCGCTGGAGCAGACCGGGCTCGGCAAGAAGGACGCGGAGCGCGCGAAGAACATGTTCGCGCTCGGCCTGCTGTCGTGGATGTACCACCGGCCGACCGAGGGCACGGAACGGTTCCTGCGCGAGAAGTTCGCGAAGAAGCCCGACATCGCCGAGGCCAACGTCCTCGCGTTCCGCGCCGGCTGGAACTACGGCGAGACGACCGAGGCCTTCGCCGTCACCTACGAGGTGGCGCCCGCGAAGCTCAACGTCGGCACGTACCGCCAGATCACCGGCAACACGGCCACCGCGTACGGCATCGTCGCGGCGGCGCAGCGCTCGAAACTGCCCGTCGTGCTCGGCACGTACCCGATCACGCCGGCGTCGGACATCCTGCACGAGCTCAGCAAGCACAAGAACTTCGACATCACCACGGTCCAGGCCGAGGACGAGATCGCGGGCATCGGCATCGCCCTCGGCGCGTCCTACGGCGGCGCGCTCGGCGTCACGTCGACGTCGGGCCCCGGCATCGCGCTGAAGTCCGAGACCATCGGCCTCGCGGTGATGACCGAGCTGCCGCTGCTGGTGATCGACGTGCAGCGCGGTGGCCCGTCCACCGGTCTGCCGACGAAGACCGAGCAGGCCGACCTGCTGCAGGCGATGTTCGGCCGCAACGGCGAGTCGCCGGTGCCGATCGTCGCGCCGCAGTCGCCGTCCGACTGCTTCGACGCCGTGCTCGACGCGTGCCGGATCGCGCTCAAGTACCGCACGCCGGTGCTGTTCCTGTCCGACGGCGCGGTCGCGAACGGCTCCGAGCCGTGGCTGATCCCGGACGTCGACGCGCTGCCGGACCTGTCCGTGGAGTTCGCGACGGACCCGGAGACGTTCCAGCCCTACTCGCGCGACCCCGAGACGCTCGCCCGTCCGTGGGCCGTGCCGGGTACCCCTGGTCTGCAGCACCGCATCGGCGGCCTGGAGAAGCAGGACGTCACGGGCAACATCTCGTACGACCCCGAGAACCACGACAGGATGGTCCGCCTGCGCCAGGCCAAGATCGACGGCATCGAGGTGCCGGACGTCGTGGTCGAGGACCCGGACGGCGACGCCAAGGTCCTCGTCGTGGGCTGGGGCTCGTCGTACGGCCCGATCGGCGCGGCCGCGCGCCGGGTCCGCAAGCTGGGCCTGCCGGTCGCGCACGCGCACCTGCGGCACCTCAACCCGTTCCCGAAGAACCTGGGCGAGGTGCTGGGCCGGTACGAGAAGGTGATCGTGCCGGAAATGAACCTGGGCCAGCTGGCGTTGCTGCTGAGGGCGAAGTACCTGGTGGACGCCGTGTCGCACACCAAGGTGCAGGGCCTTCCCTTCAAGGCGGAGGAGCTGCAGGACGTGCTCGCTGACGTGATCAAGGGGGTGTCGGCGTGACCGCGATCGACCTCGGAATCCCCGGCCTGACCGGCGTTCCGACCACCGACGAGAAGCAGACCGCCAGGGACTACAAGTCGGACCAGGAGGTCCGCTGGTGTCCCGGCTGCGGCGACTACATCGTGCTCAACACCATGCAGTCGTTCCTGCCGTCGCTGGGTCTCAAGCGCGAGAACATCGTGTTCGTCTCGGGCATCGGGTGCTCGTCCCGCTTCCCGTACTACATGAACACCTACGGCATGCACTCCATCCACGGCCGTGCGCCGGCCATCGCCACGGGTCTCGCCGTGTCGCGGCCGGACCTGAGCGTGTGGGTGGTGACCGGTGACGGCGACGCGCTGTCCATCGGCGGCAACCACCTGATCCACACGTTGCGGCGCAACGTGAACCTCAAAATCCTGCTGTTCAACAACAGGATCTACGGCCTCACCAAGGGCCAGTACTCGCCGACCTCGGAAGAGGGCAAGGTCACCAAGTCGACACCCGTCGGCTCGCTCGACCACCCGTTCAACCCGGTGTCGCTGGCGCTGGGCGCGGAGGCCTCCTTCGTGGGCAGGGCGCTCGACTCGGACAAGGCCGGTCTGACCTCGGTGCTGCGCCAGGCGGCGGAACACCGCGGCTCGGCGCTCGTCGAGATCTACCAGAACTGCCCGATCTTCAACGACGGCGCGTTCGACGTGCTGAAGGACGCGGACGAGGCGCAGCGGCGGATCATCAACGTCGTCGACGGGGAGCCGATCCGGTTCGGCCGCGAGGGCGAGTACTGCGTGGTGCGCGAGGGCTTCGGGCTCGCGGTCGCGAAGTCGGCGGACGTGGACGCCTCGGACGTCGTGGTGCACGACGCGTCGGACCTGAACCTGTCGTTCGCGCTCTCGCGGCTCTCGACGCAGGACCTCACGCACACCGTCACCGGTGTTTTCCGGCGGGCGGACCGGCCGACGTACGACGACAGCGCGCGGGCGCAGGTCGCCGAGGCCAAGGCCTCGAAGGCGGCGGACCTCGGCAAGCTGTTGCAGGGCAAGGACACCTGGACCGTGGTCGGCTGAGGCCGACCCCAGGACCCCAGGACTGACGGGAAAGGCCCCCACCGAACGCGGTGGGGGCCTTTCCCGTGCTCTGGAGAGGCGTCAGGGCGCCGGGCGGAACCCTGCCTTCTCCGCGTCCGCCTCCGTGCGGAACCACACGTCGGCGCGGGTGTCCCCGAAACTCGACGACCCCTCGGTGTAGTAGCGGCGGCCGGTCAGGGTCGCCTTCACCGAGAAGTCCGGTGCCGGGGCGTGGCCGTCCGACCTGGGCAGCACCGAGCCGGGACCGAACGGCGAGCGCGGGTTGAAGCCCTCCGGCTGCTGGAAGCGCGCCGAGCCCGGTGCGCCGTTCGGGCGGCCGCCGGTGGACGGCGAGAAGCCGACCGGGCGGGGACGGGCCGGCAGGGCGGGAGCCGGGGGCGCCTCCACCTTCGGTGACTCGAAGGCCTGGAACGCCGGGAAGCTCTGCTGCCGTTGCGGGGTGGTGCGGCGCGCCTCGCGGATCGGCAGGCCCGCGTCCGTCACGCGCTGCGGCAGGTCGGTCTGGACCACGGGCTCCGGTTCCGGCTCGGGCGGGGCGGCGAGCAGTGGCTCGTCGCTCGGCACGAACTTCGGGACGAACGGCTGGTCGTTGCTCGTGTCCGGCAGCGTGCGGGTCTGGCCGAGGGCCGGGAGCGGCTCGTCGGCGTCCAGCAGCGGCTCGAAGAGCGAACGGGAGCGTTCGGGCTTCGGGGCCGTCGCGGGAGGTGCCGGGGTCTCCGTGCCGTGCGAGAACGCGGCACCGACGGCACGCACCGAGCGTTCCTGGGTGTCCTCCACGTCGACGCGCGGCTCGAAGGCCGAGAACGGCGCGGGCGGCGGGGCTCCGGGGGCCGAGAACGGCTGCGAGTAGGTGTGCCGGGGCTCCCAGAGCTCGGGTTCCGGCTCGACGAACTCCTGCAGCACGGGTTCCGGCTCGTGGTGCTCGGGCTCGGCGTCCCGCTCCTGGTACGCGGGCTCCGGGTCCTGGTACTCGGGCTCCGGCTCCTGGTCGCGCAGGGAGTGGGCCGGCTCGGGCTCCTGGTCGCGCAGCGAGTGCGCGGACTCGGGCTCCTCGTCCTCGGCCTCGGTGTGCTCCTCGGACCGCGCCGGTTCGAGCACGCCGTTGCGCACGTGCGGGGCGTCCAGGTCGATCGGCTCGATCAGGCCGGTCTGCTCGGCGGGCGTCTCGGGCTCGGTGAAGCCCTCCAGGTCGCCGGAGATCTCGTCGCGCAGGCCGGGGTACTCACCGGTGACGTCGTTGTCGGGCCAGCTGCTCTCC
>NZ_DASVFL010000129.1:0-6860 GCF_036380075.1 Lentzea sp.
GCGCTGATCAGGTCGTCCTTGCCCGACGATGGGCCGCCGGTGATGACGTAGCGGCGCGGGTCGCCAGCCGCCGCAGCGGTGAGCGCAGCGGACAGGTTGGGGTTGATGCTGGTCACGGGCTTCCGTTCTCGTTGTCGGGTCGGTGTTCGGGGGATGGAGGTGCGGTGAGGAAGCCTTCTGTCCAGGTGTTGCCCAGGCCGGTTTCTCCGTACAGGGACGCGACGAACTGCTCGCGGCTGGCGCCACCGGCGGCGGCCTCGGTCAGCCGTGATGTCTGAGCTGCGGTGAGTGCTGGGGTCCATCCGGCCAGGGCGGTCAGATCGTCGATCGTGAGGTCGGGGGCGAAGGCGGTGGTGTAGCTGATCGCCTCGGCGCGGGCAACGGCCCACCGCCACGCGGCGGTCACGGCGGCGCGGGTGATGTCGGTCCGGTCAGCTTGCAGGCTGATCAGCCGTTCCACGGCGAGTAGCTCAGCGCGGGCGGCGTAGATGGCCGACCACAAGAGCGACAGTTGCTGCTCTTGCTCGGCCACCTCCCACGCGAACGGGTCGGCGATCACCGGTTGACGTCTGGCCGCTGGTGCGAGCCGGGGTGCGATCAGCGGTGAGCGGGTGAATCGGTCGGCGTCGGCGATCAACTCGGCCGCGAGCGTCGCCACCAGTTTCGGCTCGATTCGTTTGCGGAAGTGGTGCACCTCGTGGCCGGCCTGCTCGGCTGCGAGCTCGCGGCGCACGGTCAGGTTGATGCCTGGTGTGGCTGGCGGAAGGCCGAACAGTGCCCGTGCCGCTGCCGCGTACCGGGCGTCGGGGAACCGGGCCAGCAGACCACGCACTGTCCCGTCCAGTGCTGTGGCACGGCTGGCTTGGTCCGCAGGGTCGACCGTCCGGGCGATCACCCCTCGCAGATCGAGCAGCACCGGGTTCACGGCCGCCAGGGTGACCGGCAGTCCGCGGCGCAGCAGTTGCCCGACTGCGGCGACCACCTCATTCTCTGCTGGGCTTTTTCTGGGCATGTAGTGAGTGAAGCACGATGCCCAGAAAAAGCCCAGTATTTGCCTGCGGTACGTCCATGCCTGGACGACGTGCTGCGGGGCTCGGAGCTCGTGACGTTGGAATAGGTGAGTCACCGGTGGCGAGCGGAATTGTCGGTGTCGTGCGGTACAAGATCCATATGCACGTGCTCGCCGCCCAGGACGCCTTCTTCCTCGCCCGCCGGACCCGCAAGGACTCCCCGCACACCACAGCGGCCTACCAGCGGGATCTCTCCGGCGTGAACACACTCCTGGCCGAGACGCTCCTGTCCCCCGTCGAGGACCTGACGATCGGGGACCTCACGGGCTCGAACCTGCGTCACGCTTTCGGGTTGTTCGCGGACACCCACGCCAAGAGCTCGGTGCTGCGGGCGTGGTCGACGTGGAACCAGTTCCTGACGTTCTGCGTGGCCGAGGACCTCATCGCCGGCAACCCGATGGGCGCGGTCGCCCGCCCGAAGACCCCTCCCCTGGTGCCCAAGCCGCTGCGCGGTGAGGACACGCCCGAGCAGCTGCTGACGGCGGCCGCGGAGGGGGCGCGCAAGGGGCGTGACCCGTGGCCGGAGCGGGACGTGCTGGTCATCGCGCTGGGTCTGGTGGCGGGGTTGCGCAGTGCGGAGATGCGGACGTTGACGCTGGCGAGCGTGGTGGGGCGGGAGGGTGATCGGCGGTTGCACGTGAAGGGCAAGGGCAACCGGGATCGGAGTGTGCCGATCGAGCCGCCGATGGAGCGGATCGTGGACGCGTACCTGCAGAGTTGCAAGCGGCGGTTTCCGCAGGGGCGGTTCGACCGGGACAGCGCGTTGTTGCGGGACCGGCACGGTGAGCCGATCGGGCGGGGTGGGCTGGAGTACCTGGTGAAGTCGTGTTTCCGGTGGGCGGGGTTGAACGACCGGGTGCCGACGGGGGCGAACCTGCACGCGTTGCGGCACACGTTCGCGACGCGGCTGGCGGAGGACGGGGCGTCGGCGAGCGAGATCATGGCGTTGCTGGGTCATGCGAGTCTGGCGACGAGTCAGAACTACATCGAGGCGACGGCGCGGGAGCGGCGGGCGGCGGTGGCGAGCAACCGGACGTATCGGGCTTTGAAGGACATCTAGCGGGGTTCCAGGGGTGTGCGGGACTCTTCGGGTGTCGGGGTCGCCCGGTTGCCGGGGTGGTTGGGCCGTGTGGGTGACCTGCTGGTGCGAAAACCGCATTTCAGGGGTACGCAATGGGAATGAGATCCGTGTGGCGTGGGGCCATCTCCTTCGGGTTGGTGACGATCGCCGTGCGCCTCTACACGGCTGTCGAGGAGCACGACTTCCGTTTCAACCAGGTGCATCGGGAGGACGGCGGGCGCATCAAGTACAGGCGCGTCTGTTCGGTGTGCGGTGAGGAGGTGGAGTATTCGGAGATCACCAAGGGCTACGAGCTGGACGACGGCCGGATGGTGATCATGGAGAACGAGGACTTCGAGAAGCTTCCGGTGAAGACGGACAAGTCGATCGACGTGCTGGAGTTCGTGCCGGCGGAGGAGATCGATCCGATCTACTTCCAGAAGACGTACTACCTGGAGCCGGACAAGGCGGCGGCGCGTCCGTACGTGCTTCTGCGGGATGCGTTGGTGAAGACGGGTCAGCTGGCGGTCGTGAAGATCACGATCCGGCAGAAGGAGACGCTGGCGACGATCCGGGCGCGGGACGACGTGCTGGTGATGCACACGATGTTGTGGCCGGACGAGATCCGGAAGGCGGAGTTCGACTTCCTGGACTCGGACGTCGAGGTGCGGCCGCAGGAGTTGAAGATGGCGACGTCGTTGGTGGAGTCGATGGCCGGTGACTTCGACCCGGACACGTTCACCGACGACTACCGGGACGCGCTGGAGAAGGTGATCGCGGCGAAGGCGGAGGGTGCTGAGCTGCCCGAGCAGCCGGAGGCCGAGGAGAAGGGCGATGTCATCGATCTGATGACGGCTCTGGAGCGCAGTGTGGAGAAGGCGAAGGCGGGGCGGAAGGGTGCGGCGAAGAAGGCCGCTCCCAAGAAGAAGGCTTCGTCTGCGTAGATGGCCGGGCTTGACGAGTACCGGCGCAAGCGGGATCCGGCGAGGACACCGGAGCCCGTACCGGATGCTGACGCGCTGCCGAAGGGCGATGACGACACCTTTGTGATCCAGGAGCACCACGCGTCGAGTCTGCATTGGGATGTGCGGCTGGAGCGGGGTGGTGTGCTGGTGTCGTGGGCGGTGCCGAAGGGGTTGCCGCCGACGACGGATGTGGTGCGGCTGGCTGTGCACACCGAGGACCACCCCCTTGAGTATGCGGAGTTCTCGGGTGAGATTCCGAAGGGTGAGTACGGCGGCGGTGAGATGTTCCTGTGGGACCGCGGCCGGTACGAGACGCTGAAGTGGTCGGACCGCGAGGTCGACGTGGTGTTGCGCGGTGAGCGGGTGCAGGGGCAGTTCGTGTTCTTCCGGTCGGGTGGGGATGGGAAGAACTGGATGGTGAAGCGCCGTCATGCTCCGGCGAGGCCGGACTGGCAGGTGTTGCCGGAGCTGCTGAAGCCGATGCTGGCGGTTCCGGGTCCTCTCCCCCACGACGATGACGACCAGTGGGCGTACGAGTTCAAGTGGGACGGTGTGCGGGCGGTTCTGCGGGTCGAGGGTGGCCGGGTGCAGGGGTGGTCGCGGCTGGGCAACGACATCACGGTGGCTTATCCGGAGTTGCAGGGTGTGGGTGAGCAGCTGGGGGCGACGGAGGCGTTGCTCGACGGGGAGATCGTGGCGTTGCGGGACGGGCGGCCGAGTTTCAGCGCGCTGCAGAACCGGATGCACGTGAGCAAGTCGGATGCGGCGCGGCGGGCTGCTCGTCAGTACCCGGTCACTTTGCTGTTGTTCGACCTGTTGCACTTGGACGGCAGGTCGTTGCTGCATCTTCCGTTCCGGCAGCGTCGGGAGCTGCTTCGGGGGCTGGAGCTGAGGGGGTCGCACTGGCTGACTCCCCCGTCCTACGACGAGGACGGGGCGGCGGTGCTGGCGGCGAGCCGGGAGCAGGGGCTCGAGGGTGTGGTGGCGAAGCGGCTGGACTCGGTCTACCAGCCGGGGGCGCGGTCGCCGGTGTGGCGCAAGATCACCGATCTGATGGCGCAGGAGGTGGTCATCGGGGGCTGGCGGATGGGTGAGGGCAAGCGCGCGGGGGTGATCGGTGCGTTGTTGCTGGGTATTCCGCAGGGTGACGGACTGGCGTTCGCGGGGTCGGTGGGCACGGGGTTCAACGACGCGGAACTGGCGGTGCTGACGCCGCGGTTGACGGCGTTGGCGCGGCGGTCGTCGCCGTTCGTGACGGAGATGCCGAGGGAGAGGTCCAGGGGCGCGAAGTGGGTGGAGCCGGAGCTGGTGGCCGAGGTGGTGTTCCGGCAGTGGACGCCGGACGGGCGGATGCGGTTCCCGGCGTGGCGGGGGTTGCGGCCGGACAAGTCGCCCGGGGAGGTGCGTCGCGTTGACCCGTGGTGAGGCCGCGAAGGAGGTCGCGGTGCGCGTGGAGGGCCGGGTGCTGAAGCTGACGAACCTGGACAAGGTGCTGTACCCGGACTTCGGGTTCTCCAAGGGTGAGGTGATCGACTACTACACCCGGATCGCGCCGGTGCTGCTGCCCCACCTGCGGGACCGGCCGGTGACGACGAAGCGGTACCCGAACGGTGTGGGCGGGAAGTGGTTCTTCGAGAAGAACGCGCCGGAGCACCGTCCCGACTGGGTGCGGACGGTGCGGCTGGACTCGCCGGGCAGCTCGAAGGGCAACGAGACCGTCAACTACGTGGTGGTCGAGGAGCTGGCGACGCTGGTGTGGCTGGCGAACCTGGCGGCGTTGGAGCTGCACGTGCCGCAGTGGACGGTGGGGCCGCGCGGGGGCAAGCGGGATCCGGATCTGCTGGTGTTCGACCTGGATCCGGGGGCGCCGGCGACGGTGGTGGAGTGCTGCCGGGTGGCGGAGCTGGTGCGGACGGTGCTGGACGACGACGGCGTGGACTCGTGGGCGAAGACGTCGGGCAACAAGGGGATGCAGGTGTACGCGTACGCGCCGGCGAAGGACACGGCGGAGTACGCGAAGGCGGTGGCGCGGCGACTGGCGAGGGAGCGTCCGGAGCTGGTGGTGTCGTCGATGGCGAAGGCGCAGCGCACCGGGAAGGTGCTGATCGACTGGTCGCAGAACAATCCGGCGAAGACGACGGTGGCGCCGTACTCGTTGCGGGCGCGGGAGAAGCCGGCGGTGTCGACTCCGGTGACGTGGGACGAGGTCGAGGAGTGCGAGGTGGTGGAGGACCTGGTGTTCACGGCGGACGAGGTGCTGGAGCGGGTCGAGGCGGCGGGTGAGCTGTTCGGGGGTTGATATTCTGGCCGACTGCCTACGAGGGGGTTTGCCGTGAACATCGAGCTCGCCGAGTACGACCCGATGTGGCCGGGTCTCTACGAGCGGGAACGCCGGAGGGTGCTGACGGCTCTGCCGAATGCGGTGCTGGAGCACGTGGGGTCGACGTCGGTGCCGGGGTTGTGCGCGAAGCCGGTGGTCGACCTGATGCTGGTGGTAGCCGATGCGGCGGACGAGGCGTCGTACGTGCCGGCGTTGGAGGCCGTGGGGTACCGGGTGGTGGTGCGTGAGGACGATTGGCACCACCACCGGATCCTGAAGGGGCCGGACACGAACATCAACCTGCACGTGTTCCCGCGCGGGTGTGCGCAGGTGCGGCGGCATCTGCTGTTCCGGGACTGGTTGCGCGCGAACGAGGCGGACCGGGAGCTGTACGCGTCGGTGAAGCGGAAGCTGGCGGAGTCGGACTGGGAGCGGGTGCAGGACTACGCGGCCGCGAAGAGCACCGTGGTGCTGGGGATCCTCGAGCGCGCGTACCTGGAGTGGCGGTTGCCGTCGGACGACGTGGAGTTCGTGACGGAGGTCCCGGCGATGGCGGGGGCTGTGCGGATCGTGCTGGAGGAGCACAACCCGGAGTGGGCGCGGTGGTACGCGGTCGAGGAAGAACGGATCCGCGGTGCGCTGGGCGAGGTGGCGGTGCGGGTCGAGCACGTGGGGTCGACGTCGGTGCCGGGGCTGGCGGCGAAACCGTTGATCGACATCCTGCTCGTGGTGCCGGACTCGGACGACGAGGACGCCTACGTGCCGGCGTTGGTGCGGGCCGGGTACTACCTGCGGTTGCGGCAGCACGGGTGGCACGAGCACCGGTTGCTCAGGCGGCACGAGGCGCCGGAGGTGAACCTGCACGTCTTCTCCCCCGCCTGTGAGGAGCTGGACCGGATGCTGGTGTTCCGCGACCATCTGCGGTCCGACGACGAGGCGCGGGAGGAGTACGAACGGACCAAGCGCGCCTTGGCGGGCGGGTCCTGGGACCGGGTCCAGGACTACGCGGACGCCAAGACGCGCGTGGTCGAGAGGATCATCCTGCGGGCATTGGCCTGATCACACGGGGCCTGATCACACGGGGCCTGATCACACGGGGCCTGATCAGGCGGTTCAGCCGAGGCGGCAGGCGCTGAGGATGATCTCCTGTCCGAGCAGTGTGCGGACGCGGACGGCGTTCTGGACGAGCTGGCCGTTCGGTCCGGTGGTGGTCTCGTTGAGGTGGACGGTGGCGACGCCGGGGATGCCGACGGTGGCGGGTCCGGTGCCGATGGGCTGGCCGTTGAGGGTGCCGACCTTGGACGAGCCGGTGACGCCGTTGGCGTCGCTGACGCACTTGGCCTCGACGGCGTTGAGGGTGATCGCCCCGCCGAGCAGGCTGGCGCCTTCGACGCGGGCCTGGGCGACGGTGCGCCCGGTGGTGGCATCAAGGGTGCAGTCGGCGT
>NZ_DASVFL010000130.1:0-6634 GCF_036380075.1 Lentzea sp.
CGGACTCCGGCAAGCACATGCTGGCGCACGAGCTGACGCACGTGGTGCAGCAGCGGTCCGGCCCGGTCGAGGGCACGGACAACGGCGGCGGCGTGAAGGTCAGCAACCCGTCCGACCGGTTCGAGCGCGAGGCCGTCGCCACCGCGGACCGGGTCATGTCGGCGCCCGCTCCCGTGCAGCGCTGCGAGGACCACGGCAGCCATAGCGGCGGCGAGATGGCCGTGCAGCGCGAGGAAGCGCCCGCCGAGGAGGAGACAGCCCAGACGTTCGTGCAACGGGCCGAGGAGGAAGAAGAGGCGCCTGCCGAGTGACTCCCGCTAGCCGATCGGCGCCGGTGAGCTCGCTTCGGGAACCAGGACCGCGGGGGCGCCGGTGCCGTCGGCGGGCACGGACCACACGTCGTTGAGGCCGTCCTCGCGCTGCAGGGCGTAGGCGACGGTCCTGTCGTCGACCCACGCCGGCTGGTCGTCGACGCTGCGGCTCTCGGCCAGTTCGGTGATCCTGCGCGTCGCCAGGTCGAGCACCGACACGCGCCAGCCCTTCTGCGGGTCGCCGCCGACCGCCTTCTTGTAGGCGACGCGGGTGCCGTCGGGGGAGAGCGACGGGCACTCGACGTCGTCCAGGTCCGTGAGCGGGCGGACCGTGCGTGCCGCGAAGTCGCCTTCGAGCAGGTAGCGGTGGCCGCCGGTGGACATGGTGGCGTAGAAGTGGTTGTCGTCGGCCGCGAACGTGACGCCCCAGTAGTTCGTGTCGACGGGCCGCTGCGGCAGGCCCTCGACGGCGAACTCCTCCAGCGTCGTGACGAGCGCACCGGTCTTCGTGTCGAGGATGCCCGTGCTCGTGGAGAACCCGTTGGCCGCGTACGAGTGCCCGTCGACGAACAGCGTCCACGCCACCATCCGGCCGCTCGCCGAGACCCGCGTGCGGTTCGGGAAACCGGTCAGCGGAACGGTCTTCAGCTCTTTGAGGTCGCTGTCCAGCACGGCCAGTTCGCTGGCCTTGAGCGCGCCGACCGGCCGCAGGCAGGAGATCGTACCCGCGGCGGAGTACACACGGTCGCAACGCTGTTCGGTGACCTCGCGCGACCCGGCCGGGTCGGTGCGCGACACCGTGGAGAGCTTGCCGTTGCTCAGCACCATCAGCCGCGGTCCGGCGCCCGTCGGGACGGACTGCGCGGCGTTGTCCGGTGCGGCACCGGACAGCGCGGTGTAGCCGACGGCGACGCCTCCGAGCAGGACGGCGGCGGTCAGGGTGACGAGCAGGCGGCTGTTCATGATCGGCGTCCCAGCAGTGCGGCGGTGGTGACCAGGGCCAGGACGACCGCGACGGCGGCGGTCCTGGTGGCGGCCTCGGGGCTCCAGAACTGCCAGGCGAGACCGAACAGCACGGACGAACCGAGGTAGGCGAGCGCCTGTCCACTCTGGATCAGCGCGATGCCGGTGGTGCGCAGGCGTTCGGGCAGCACCGGGCCCGCCAGCGCCATCAGCACGCCGTCCGTGCAGGCGTAGAAGACGCCGTACAGCAGGACGACCAGCACGAGGAGCGGCCAGCCGCCCAACGGCCCGTGCAGGAGCAGGTAGACGGCGGTCAGCGCGCCGTAGCCGGCCAGCATGACCTTGAGCCGGCCGACCCGGTCCGCGAGCGCGCCCAGCGGTGCGGCGAGCAGCAGGTAGACCAGGCTCGTGCCGACGGCGAGCAGCGGGAACCAGCCGAACACCAGCCCCTCGCGCTTCTGCAGCAACAGGTACACGAACCCGTCGCCGATCGTGACCAGCCCGAGCAGTGCCGCGGCGAGCACGATCCTGCGGACGGCCGGGTCTTTCAGCAGCGCGAGTTTCAGCGGTTCCTTGCGCTCCAACGGTTCCGGCCGGTCGCGCACGTGGAGCACGAGGACCAGGACGCCGAACGCGGCGATGCAGAAGCTGGTGACGAACACCGCGTCGAACGACTGCGCCGAGGCCGCGAGCACGGCCATCGCGACCAGCGGCCCGGCGAACGCGCCGATGCCGTCCATCGCCCGGTGCACGCCGAACGCCCGGCCCAGGTCACCGCTGGGAGTGGAGAGGGTGATCAGCGCGTCGCGCGGCGCGGTCCTGAGACCCTTGCCCGCGCGGTCCGCGGTGATCACGAACCCGAGCGCGGTCAGCGAGCCGCCCGCGGCGAGCAGCCCGAGCTTGGCCACGGCGGAGAGGCCGTACCCGAAGCCCGCCACGGCCTTGCGGCGGTGCGTGCGGTCGGCGAGGTAGCCGCCCGCGAGGCGGAGCAGGGTGGTGGTGCCGGTGTAGACGCCGTCGACCAGCCCGTACGCGGCCGGGCTGAGCTGGAGGCCGATGACCAGGTACAGCGGCAGGACCGCGGCCACCATCTCCGACGACACGTCGGTGATGAGGCTGACCGTGCCGAGCGCGAAGACGTTGCGGCTCAGCCCCTTCCAGTTCGCCGTCCTGGGTTTGTCAATGGTGGACAGGTACATCATCGGCCCCCAACCCGGTTTCTGGCGTGCGGACGCGTCAGTGGCAGGTGGTGGTGCCGCTGTCGGTGTAGGTCTTGCCCGCCTCGGGGACGAACTGCCAGTCGAAGCTGCCGCTGTGCAACGTCAGCTTCAGCACGCCGCGCGTACCGGTGTTGCGGGCCTCGCTGTTCGGCTGGATCGTGCCGAAGCCGTAGGCACCGGCGCCGCCCATGCCCGCGACGAACGACCGGATGCCGCGCGCGGTGTCCAGGCCGCCGTCGGGGTTCATCGGGGCGAACCGCTCGTACTGGTGGTTGTGGCCGGTGACCACGACGTCGGCGTTGTAGTCGTACAGCGCCTGGAACAACGGCCTGGTGGCCGTCGAGGGCGCGTGGTTGGCGCCGCTGGTGAACAGCGGGTGGTGCCAGTACGCCGCGGTGCACGCCTTCGTGCTCGCCGCCAGGTCTGCCCGCAGCCACTGCTCCTGCGCGCTGCCCGCCGACATGCTGACGTTGGAGTTCAGCGACACGATGTGCCAGTCGCCGAGGTCGTAGGAGTAGTAGCCCCGCCCGGACGGACCGGCCAGCGAACCGAAGTAGTTGTAGTACCCCGTGGCGCCGCTGGTGTTGTAGTCGTGGTTGCCGGGGGAGGGCTTGGTGCGCGCCTTGTGCCGGCCCCACGTGGGGTCGTAGTAGTTGGCGAACTCGGACGCGGTGCCGTTGGTGTAGACGTTGTCGCCCGTGGTCCAGACGGTGCCCTGGATGTTGTCGAGCAGCGCGGCCGTGGCGGTGTCACCGGAACCGGAGTCGGAGATGTCGCCGGCGCCGACCCACACCGGGTCGCCCGGCGGCTGCGTGGCGCCGTCGGTGACCACGAGCTGCGGCGCGGTCGTGCCGGACTCGCGGGAGTCGTAGTCGGCGCCGTCCGTGCTGCTGGACGTGATCGCGATGCTGTAGGTGCCGTTGCCCGTGACGTAGCTCGTCACGTCGACCTCGTACCAGGCGTTGCGCGCGACCGACCCGAGCGTGCCGAGCGTGACGCCGTCGGCCGCGGGCTGGTTGTTCCAGGTGACGCCGGTCTCGGTCCAGCTGGCGTTGCTCGTGGCCCGGAACGTGCCGCCGCTGGGGCTTTCCGCGCCGGAGACGTCGTCGGTGTGGACGCGCAGCTTGGCGCTGCTGACCGTGCCGCTGGTCCCCGAGACCGTGAACTTGAGGAACGACCGCTTGACCGGCGAGCCGTCCGCGCCCAGCTGCCCGGACGTGCCGTAGTTGGTGCCGGTGGCGGAGTTGTCGACGTAGGTGTCGGCCGTGGGGGTGAACGTGGTGGTGGCCGCGTGGGCGGCCGTGGAGGCGGTGAGCGTGGCCGCCGTGACGATGACCGTGGAGAGCACGGCCAGGGGAGCCCTGCGACGTGACATGCCAGTCCTTGGTGTGGTGGGCGGACATGGGCCGTCGGCGAGAGTAGGGGCGATTTGGTTCGGTCACCAATGATCGTTCGGCGGCAGTTGGGTGAACGGTGGGAAAACCCCTCTGCGGGGTGACTGCCCTTTCGGGCAGCCGCGGGCTCCCTCCGGCACCGTCGCGGGGTCGTGTCGGGTTCGCCGTGATCGTCGCAGCATGGGTCGCACAGCATTCCGTACGACTTGGGAGGCCGTCGATGCCCACCTATCTCTCGCCGGGCGTGTACGTCGAGGAGGTGGAGGCAGGTGCCCGCCCGATCGAGGGCGTCGGCACCGCCGTCGCCGCGTTCGTCGGGTTCGCAGTCAAGGGTGAGTACAACACCCCGACCCTGGTGTCGAACTGGGCGCAGTACACCGAGAAGTTCGGCGACTTCGCCGAGGGCTGCTACCTGCCCCTGGCCGTCTACGGCTACTTCCTCAACGGCGGCACCAACTGCTACGTCGTGCGCGTCGGCGGCGACCGGTCCGCGGCCGCGCTGCCCGCCGGTCCGTCGGCCGTCCTGGGCGGCTACCGCGTCGCCGCGCGCGAGCTGACCGCGGGCAGCCTGTCCGTCGAGGTCGGCGACGCCGCGGGGGAGAACCCGCCGGACGACCGCTTCGCTTTGCTGGTCAAGGACAACGGCAAGGTCGTCGAGACGCACCAGGTGACCTCCAAGCGCGGCAAGGAGAACGTCGTCACCGTCGTGAACGCGGCGTCGAAGCTGATCACGATCGAGGAGGTCGCGGGCGCGGCGCTCGCCAAGCCGGACAAGACCTCCGCGGCGTTGCGCGAGGCCCCCGCGGCACCGCCCGTGCCGCGCAAGGTCGTGGCGGACGACTACGTGGGCGACGTCGCCGACCGCACCGGGTTCGGCGGCTTGGAGGCCGTGGACGAGGTCACGATGGTCTCGGTGCCGGACCTGATGAGCTCCTACCAGCGCGGCCTCATCACGCTGGAGGCCGTGAAGACCGTGCAGGCCGCGATGATCGCGCACTGCGAGCTCATGGGCGACCGCATGGCGATCCTCGACCCGCCGCCGGACCTCACGCCGGACCAGGTGAAGAACTGGAAGCAGGTCGAGGCGGGCTACGACTCGAAGTACGCGACCCTCTACTACCCGTGGATCAAGGTCTACGATCCGTCCACTTCGGACAACGTCTTCGTGCCGCCGTCGGGCCACATGGCCGGCGTCTGGGCCCGCACCGACGCCACCCGCGGCGTGCACAAGGCCCCGGCGAACGAGACCGTGCGCGGCGCCGTGGCGTTGCAGACGCAGCTGACCAAGGCCGAGCAGGAGCTGCTGAACCCCATCGGCGTCAACTGCATCCGCTCGTTCACCGGCCGCGGCATCCGCGTCTGGGGCGCGCGGACCCTGTCCTCCGATCCGGCGTGGCGCTACCTGAACGTCCGGCGGCTCTTCAACTCCCTCGAGGAGTCCATTCTGGACGGGACGCAGTGGGTCGTCTTCGAGCCCAACGACGACGCCCTGTGGGCCCGCATCCGCCGCACCATCGCCGCGTTCCTGGTGATGGAGTGGCGCAAGGGGGCCCTGTTCGGCCTGACGCCCGACGAGGCGTTCTACGTCAAGTGCGACCGCGAGACCAACCCGGCGGAGGGCATCGACCTCGGCCAGGTGGTCTGCGAGGTCGGCATCGCGCCGGTCAAGCCGGCGGAGTTCGTCATCTTCCGGCTCGCCCAGATGCAGGGCGGCACCAGTCTGGTCAACGAGTAAAGGCGGTTCATCGACATGGCACTCCCCGATCTCGAC
Source organism: Lentzea sp. (assembly GCF_036380075.1). NCBI lineage: Bacteria > Bacillati > Actinomycetota > Actinomycetes > Pseudonocardiales > Pseudonocardiaceae > Lentzea > Lentzea sp. Next base: position 5,660 of record NZ_DASVFL010000130.1, read on the forward strand.
ACGTCGGTAGGCCACTCGTTCGGCCTGGAGGTCGACGGCATCACGATCAAGCAGATCTCCGAGGTGACCGGCCTGAAGATGGAGCAGGACGTCATCGAACTCAAGCAGAACATGGCCGACGGCAAGTACGTCGTGAAGAAGCTGCCCGGCCGCATGAAGGCCGGCGAGGTCGTCTTCACCCGCGGCCTCACCTCCGACAACTCGTTCGAGAAGTGGGTGAAGGACTCCCGCTTCGGCAAGATGGGCAGCGCCCGCAAGAACGGCGTGGTCGTCGTCTACGACTACGAGGGCCAGGCCATCAAGCGCTACAAGATCATGCGCGCGTGGCCGAAGGCGCTGGAGATCGGCACGCTGAAGGCCGGCGACACCTCCGTGCTGACCGAGAAGCTGACGGTCACCTACGAGGAGATGGAAGTCGAGTGAGGCGCGCCTCCGCGGCTCCGGAGATGCGCACGGAGTTCGCCTTCGAGCTGCCGCGCGGCTACGTGGACGACTCGGGCGTCCTGCACCGCGACGGCGTGATGAGGCTGGCGACGGCCCGCGACGAGCTGATCCCGTTGCGGGACGACCGCGTCCGCGAGAACGCCGCGTACCTGACCGTCGTGCTGCTGGGTCGCGTGGTGGAGCGCATCGGCTCCGTGACCGACGTGCACGCCGGGGTCATCGAGAACCTGTTCGCCTCGGACCTGGCGTTCCTGCAGGACATGTACCGCCGCATCAACAGCGAGGGCCACACCCGTTCGCCGGTCGCGTGCCCGTCGTGCGGCCACGGCTTCGAGGTCGACATCGCGGGCGGGCGCCTGGGGGAATCGTGACGTACGCGCCGGACCGGCTGTACTCGGAGGTCGCGTACGTCGCCTACCACTTCCACTGGTCGCTCGACTCGATCCTGGACCTGGAGCACGGGGAGCGCCTGCGCTACGTGGAGGAGATCGGCCGGATCAACACGCGGATGTCGGCTGGTTCGGGTTCTGG
>NZ_DASVFL010000131.1:0-17747 GCF_036380075.1 Lentzea sp.
ACGAGCAGTGCTGACGCGTTTGCCGCGCGCAGGGGGATAGGTCAAGCCGACACGCTTTTCGTCGGCTTGACCTATCCCCCTGGGTGTGGCTGCCTCGAGCACTGCTCGTGACGGGACCACCCCACGGGATCGCGACCAACGCACGCAACAGCAAGCCGCCCAACGCAACAGGCGTGCCATCAACCCGCAGACGGCGCCGGCCCGGTCCTTGATCAGTTGGCGGGGTTCGGGGCGGAGCCCCGCGCCTGAAACAGGAACCCGACTTTCGGACGTGTCGCCCCACCACCCAGCTCCGTACCGTCCCCCCGAGATTTCCAAGAGGGGGAAGACGAAGTGCGAAGAGCATTGGCAGGCGCAGCGGCGCTGGCTCTCATCACGGCAGCCCTGACAACCCCGGCCACAGCCACACCTCCGGCCCAGCCCGAAAAACAGGAAGCCCGCCAGTCCGACGAACAGCCCCACGAGCTGGAACTGAAGCGCCGAGCCTTGAAGCAGCAGGCGCTGGCTGACGTGCTGACCGGCCGGACGAAGACCGAGCAGCGAGGCACCAGCACCATCGCCAAGGTCGGCAAGAAGCAGACCAAGAACCAGCCCAAGGACCAGTACGTCGAACTCAAGCGGGAGAAGACCGACAAGATCTTCGTGATCCTGGCGGAGTTCGGCGACGAACGGCACCCCGACTACCCGGACCGCGACACCAGCCCGGGCACCCCGGGCCCGCAGCGGTTCGACGGGCCGGTGCACAACCAGATCCCCGAGCCGGACCGCTCGAAGGACAACACGACGATCTGGCACCCGGACTTCAGCCGCCAGTACTTCCAGGACCTGTACTTCTCCCGCAAGAAGGACGCCAACTCCGTCGCGAACTTCTACGACAAGCAGTCGAGCGGCCGCTACACGGTCGACGGCACCGTCACGGACTGGGTGAAGGTCAGGTACAACGAGGCGCGCTACGGCCGCAGCAACGGCTTCCCCTGCAACGACAACATCTGCAACAACTCGCGTGAGCTGATCAAGGACGCCGTCACGCGGTGGGTCGCGGACCAGCAGGCCGCCGGGAAGACCACCGCGCAGATCAAGGCCTCACTGGCCGACTACGACCAGTGGGACCGCTACGACTACGACGGTGACGGCGACTTCAACGAGCCGGACGGCTACATCGACCACTTCCAGATCGTGCACGCCGGCGGCGACCAAGCCGACGGGGACCCGTTGCAGGGTGAGGACGCGCTGTGGAGCCACCGCGGCTACGCGTTCAAGAACTACTCGACCGGGCCCGGCACCAACAAGCTCGGCGGCGCGCAGATCGGTGACACCGGCGTCTGGGTCGGCGACTACACCGTGCAGCCCGAGAACGGCGGCGTCAGCGTCTTCGCGCACGAGTTCGGCCACGACCTCGGCCTGCCCGACCACTACGACACCAACGGCGGCACGAACGGCGTCAACTGGTGGTCGATCATGGCCCAGAACCGGGTGAACGCGCCGGGCGAGGTTCCCGGTGAGCGCGCCAACGAGTTCTCCGCGTGGGACAAGCTCCAGCTCGGCTGGCTCGACTACGAGGTCGCGGTCGCCGGTCAGGAACGCGTCTTCGAGCTCGGCCCGCACGAGTACAACTCGGCCAAGGCCCAGGGGCTCGTCGTGGTGCTGCCCGACGTCTCCAAGTCGTTCGACTACGGCACCCCGTTCGCGGGTTCGAAGATGTGGTGGAGCGAGAAGGGCAACGACCTCGACAACTCCATGACCGTCCCGCTCGACCTGCGCGGCAGGACGTCGGCGTCGTTGACCATGAAGGCCCGCTACGACATCGAGGCCGACTACGACTACCTCTACGTCGAGGCGGCCAACTCCGACGGCAGCTGGACGCAGCTCGACGGCGTCGCGAACGGCGCGCCGTTCCAGCGCGACTCGGCCGACGCGCCGGCGCTCAGCTCGTCCTCCGGCGGGCAGTGGGTCGACCTGAGCGTCAACCTCGACGCCTACGCCGGCAAGGACACCAAGCTGCGCGTCGCGTACCGGACCGACGGCGCCTACGTGCTCGACGGGTTCTTCGCCGACGAGATCACCGTGACCGCCGACGGCGCACCGGTGCTGACGGACGGTGCCGAGACCACCGGTCCGTGGGTCACGCGCGGCTTCCGCACGACGGCGGGCAAGGAGACGAAGGCGTTCGACCAGTTCTACATCGCGTCGAACCGCACCTACGAGTCGTACGGCAAGTACAACAAGACGGGCCCCTACCGCTACAGCTTCCCGGACAAGCCCGACTTCGTGGAGCACTTCCCGTACCAGGACGGCCTGCTCGTCTCGCTGTGGAACACGAGCTACTTCGACAACAACACGAGCGAGCACCCCGGCGAGGGCCTGATCCTGCCCATCGACGCCAACCCGGCGCCGCTCTACAACCTGGAGGGCCAGCGCTGGTCGGCGACCGTCAGCGGCTACGACGCGCCGTTCGGTCTGCAGAAGTCGGACTCCTTCACGTTGCACGTCAACGGCAAGGCGTCCTACGTCCGCGGCGCGGCGGCACAGCCGACGTTCGACGACACCAAGCAGTTCTGGTTCGCCGAGCAGCCGGGTGCGGGCGTGAAGCTGCCGGCCGTCGGCGTCGGGCTGAAGGTGCTGCGCCAGAGCGGCACGTCGATGACCGTGAAGTTGTTCAGGACCGCCTGAACGCCCTTTGGGTAGCTTCAGGGGCATGACTTCTGCTGAGGACATGCTCGCCGTCGCGGTCGAAGAGGCGCGCACGGGACTCGCCGAGGGCGGGATCCCGATCGGAGCCGCCCTCTTCGACGGCGACGGCCGGCTGCTGGGCCGCGGCCACAACCGGCGCGTGCAGGACGGCGACGCGTCCATGCACGCGGAGACCTCCGCCTTCCGCGACGCGGGACGGCAGCGCAGCTACCGCGGCACGACCATGGTCACGACGCTGTCGCCCTGCTGGTACTGCAGCGGGCTGGTGCGCCAGTTCGGCATCTCGAACGTGCTCATCGGCGAGGCGACGACGTTCCACGGCGGCCACGACTGGCTGGCCGAGAACGGCGTCGGCATCACCGTCGTGGAGGACCCGGCGCTGGTCGAGCTGATGACGGCGTTCATCGCCGAACGCCCCGAGCTCTGGTACGAGGACATCGGGCAGGACTGAGACCCGTCGTCAGCCCGTGTAGCGCTCCGCCGCCTGGTCCACCGACCCCAGGATCGTGAACACCGCGTCCAGCCCGGTCGCCTCGATCGGGCGCAACGCGGCACGCGCGGACGCCACCACGACGAAGTCGACACCGACGCGGGAGGCGCGCTGCTGCCCCAGGACCAGGGCTTCGAGACCCGCCGATCCCAGGAAACGCACGCCGCCCAGGTCGACGACGACAGCGCGGTTCGCCTCCACCAGGTGGCTCTCCAGGGGACCGGTCAGCTGGCTGCTGCTCGTGGTGTCGAGCTCGCCGGACACGCGCAGCACGACGACGTCGGGCGCGATCCGGTCGGCGACCACGGAGGCCAGCGCGGAGGGGTCGTGCACGCTCTCTCCCTTCAAGAAGTCAACACCCCACGTTAATACGGCCGTGCGAGGCCGGCCAACGGCCCCTCAGCGAGGTGCGGCCGGCCTGCGCCGACGAGTGGACGTGCTGGGTGAGGCGCGCGTGCAGCTCGTGGCACACGGTGAAGCCGAGGCGCACGTCCTCCGGCGGGCACTGCACGGGCAGCAGCTGCGCGAACGGGTCACCGCCGATGGTGTCGACGGCGGTCAGGAACCCGACCAGCGCCCCCACCAGGCGGCGGTGGAAGCCGAACAACGACAGCGCGTTCGCGAGCGCCAGGGTCGGGCAGGGCATCTCGTCCACGCCGACGGACGGGTCGAGGTCGCGCAGCGTCACCGTGAACAGCACCGAATGGGTGCGGTCGGAGGAACGGGCGCCGTACGCGTCACCGTGGATGTCGCGCAGCGCGGAGTGCATCTCGCGGCGCGGCTGCCAGAACGCGTGGTGGCGGCGCAGCTCGGCGGTGCCTTCCGGCGACAGCGTGGCGGGCCAGGTCGTCTCGGTCAGCGTGCGCAGGCCCGCCTCCCAGCGCGACTCCAGCGCCGCGTGGAACTGGGCCAGCGCCGGGTGGTCCTGCCAGCCGTCGGCGACGTCGTCGAAGCCGCGCATCCGCAGCTCGTAGCAGATCCACAGCGACAGCTGGAGGTCGTCGTCCGCCCACACGTCCCTGGTGCCGCCGCTGACGAGCAGGGCGGGGCGCGGCAGCGGGGGCTCGCGCAGGGCTGCGACCAGAGCGGAGCTCATGTGGCCGCGGGGAGCGGGCAGGCGCATCAGGTTTCCTCACGCGTTCGGGCGACCAGGTCGTCCACAAGGGACTGCGGGTGGCGTCGCCGGCGGGCGGCACCGCAGCCGTTGTGGCACGACGAGCCGAGCTGCCGCTCCACAGTAGACAGAGCGCCGCGGTCGCGCAGAGCGGCCCCGGCGGAGTTCACGAGCGCCCGCCAACATGCCGCCCGCGGCACGGGGGCGTCCACCCGCCGTTCGGAGGGTTCCGCCACGAAGGGGGAGCGGACCACTTGGTCGCCGAGTGCGCGCACGACAAAAAGCGCCTGCTCCGCGAGGGGCGCAGGCCGCCTGGTGCCGGGGTTCATCAGCAGGAGAATCTGCTCGACCCCGACCGTGTGGTCGTTCATCGATTTGCGGGTACCCGGACGCCAAGCTGATCAATCTCGGAGCGACCACATGAGACTGCGCCGCAGCGACCCGGCAGGACCGGGCTGGACCCGACGCCGCCAGGGCAAGGGCTTCCGCTACCTCACCGCACAGGGCCAGACCCTCACCGCGGACGACATCACACGGGTGAAAGCGCTGGTCATCCCGCCCGCGTGGCGCGAGGTCTGGATCTCGCCGCACCCCAACGGCCACATCCAGGCCATCGGCTACGACGACGCCGGCCGCCGCCAGTACCTCTACCACGAGAAGTGGCGCACCGACCGGGACGCCGAGAAGTTCGACCGCGTCCTGCGGCTCGCGCCCCGCCTGGGCAAGTTCCGCGAGCAGATCGTCGCGGACATGCGGACGCGCGGCCGCAAGCGGTTGCTCGCCATCGCGCTGCGCATGCTCGACCTGGGCGTCTTCCGCGTCGGCCACGAGCAGTACGCGGAGGACAACGGCACCCACGGCGTCGCGACCCTGCTGTGCGAGCACCTCAGCGTGCGCGGCGACAAGGTCCGGTTCCGCTTCCCCGCCAAGCACGGCGTCCAGGTCGACGAGGAGCTGACCGACCCGCAGCTCGCGCGGGCCGTGAAGTCGTTGCTCACCAACCGCACGCCGGACTGCCGTGTCTTCGAGATCACCGCCGATGACGTGAACGAACGCTTCCGCGAGCTGGTCGGCGACGAGTTCAGCGCGAAGGACCTGCGCACCTGGCACGCCACGGTCCGGGCGGCCGAGGCGTTCGCCCACGAGCTGAAGGAACGCGGCAAGCCGTCGAAGCGGGCGGTCAGCGCGGTCATGAAGGAGGTGTCCGAGCACCTCGGCAACACCCCGGCCGTCGCGCGGAAGTCCTACGTGGACCCGCGCCTGGTCGACGCCTTCGAGAAGGGAGAGGTCATCGGCGGCGGCGACCCGGAGCGGGCGGTGCTGAGGTTCCTCAAGCGGCTTTGACGACCGCGACGCGGTCGCACTGGCGGCACCAGGCGGCGCCCTGGGCCGCCGCCAGTGCCGCGAACCCCGCGACCAGGTGCAGCGCGTTGCTGCCGGGGTTGACGTTGAGGAAGTTGACGACTTGGTCGTCGTAGCGGGCCATACCGAACCCGAAGGTGACCAGGCACGCCACCGCCACGAGCAGACCGGCTCCGCTCAACGCCTTCAACCGCCGGAACGCCAGCAGCAACGCCAGGCCGAACACCACGTGCAGCGTGTTCTGCAACGGGTTCACGCGCAGGCCGAGCAGCCACGTGTCGGCCTGGCCCGCGAAGCCGGAGAAGCCGGTGACGAGGAACCCGCCGAGCCCCCAGACGACGAGCAGCGCGCCGGTGCCGATCGCGAGCTTCTGGGGCCACCGCAACCGGGTCATGCCGTCAGTATCACTCGAACCGGACATTCCCGCTCACCTGTCTCACTCCTCCGCCAGCAGGTCGTGGCGGAGCTGCTCCAGCGACTTGGTGAGCAACCGCGACACGTGCATCTGGGAGATCCCCACGCGCCGCGCGATCTCCGTCTGGGTCAGCCGGCCGAAGAACCGCAGGACCACGATCGTCCGCTCCCGCCGGGGAAGGCCCCGCAGCATCGGCTGCAGGGCCTCGTGGATCTCGACCCCCTCCAGCGCCGGGTCGTCGACCGTCGACGCCTCCAAGGTGTCCAGCGGCGCGAAGGAGACGTTCTTCTCCACGCGCAGGCCCTCGTAGACGTCGGTCAGCGACACCCCGAGGTGCCGGGCGATCTCGGAGGGAGTGGGAGACCGCCCGGTCCGGTGCGACAGTTCGGCGGTGGCGCCGTCGATGGCGTCGCACAGCTCCTTGAGCCTGCGGGGCACGCGCACGGCCCAGCACTGGTCCCGGAAGTGACGCCGCACCTCGCCGGTGATCGTGGGCACGGCATAGGACAGGAAGTCCGTCTGCCTGCCCACGTCGAACCGGTCGATGGCGTTGATCAGTCCGACCGCGGCCACCTGAGCGAGGTCTTCCATGGGCTCGCCGCGTTCGCTGAAGCGGCGGGCGATGTGCCGGGCGAGCGGGAGGTACTCGCGCACCAGCCGGTCGCGCAGCGCGTAGTAGCGCGGCGTGTCACGGCCGGTGCGCGCGAGGTCCTCGAACGCCGCGTGCTGGTCTGGCGTCAACGTGCACCGCGATCAGACCTGGGGTGGCGGGGCGACGTCGCCACGCCATGCGCCGGTCTCGGTGCCGCGGTTCTCGATGAACTCCTTGAACCGCTTGAGGTCGCCCTCGATCCGGTGGCCGACCACACCCAGCGCGGCACCCGCCTTCTCGGTGAGGGTCTCGGGCTCGTACTCCATCTGGAGGTGAACCCTGGTCGTGTCGTTGTCCAGGCGGTGGAAGGTGACCACGCCGCCCTGCTGCGGGCCCTCGACGGTCGTCCACGCGACGCGCTCGTCGGGGTGCTGCTCGGTGATCTCGGCGTCGAACTCGCGGACGACCCCGCCGATCTTCGTGGTCCAGTGGGTCCTGGTGGGCGTGAGCTGGTCGATCTTCTCGACGCCGTCCATGAACGCCGGGAAGGATTCGAACTGGGTCCACTGGTTGTACGCCGTGCTCACGGGCACCTGGACGTCCACCGTCTTCTCAATGGTGGTCACGAAACCTCCTCCAAAGTTGGTGTCGGAAACGGAGTACCCGTGTAACGCGCTGTTACACATGCGACATCTGTCCACTGTGGACGGTCACGCTGCGTGGTGAGCCACTCGCGATCCGCGCATCACGAAATCGCCCACGGTGCGCAAATCGCTCTGTGATCCACGTCTCAGGGACGGCATACTGCTCGGTATGTTGCTGGCCTGAGGAGGCGCTGGTGCTCGAGGCGAACAACCTTGAGGTGGTCTACGACGACGTCATGCTGGTGCTCCGCGGCGTGAGCCTGCGGGTGCCGAAGGGCAAGGTCGTGGCCCTGCTCGGGGCCAACGGAGCGGGCAAGACCACCCTGATGAGGGCCTTCAGCGGGCTCCTCGACGTGCACGACGGCAAGGTCACCCGCGGTTCCATCACCCTCGACGGTGAACCGATCCACCGCCTTCCACCGGCGCGGATCGCCGAGCGCGGGGTCAAGCAGGCGCTCGAGGGCCGCCGGATCCTGTCCGAGCTGACCGTCGAGGAGAACCTCAAGGTCGGTGGCCACGCCCGCCCGAAGGGCCTGAGGTCGAACCTCGACCGCTGCTACGAGCTCTTCCCCCGGCTCCTGGAACGGCGAAGACAGAGCGCCGGCTACCTGTCGGGTGGCGAGCAGCAGATGCTCTCCATCGGCAGGGCGCTCATGTCCGAACCCTCCTACCTGCTGCTGGACGAACCCAGCCTCGGCCTCGCGCCGTTGCTCGTGCAGCAGATCCGCGACCTCGTCGTCAAGATCAACGAACAGGGCACCACGGTCCTGCTGGTCGAGCAGAACGCCGGCATGGCGCTGTCCATCGCCGACCACGGCTACGTCCTGGAGACCGGCAAGGTCGTCATGGACAAACCCGCCGAGGCGCTCCTCGCCGACGACGACATCCGCGAGTTCTACCTCGGTCTCGGCACCTCCTCGTTCCGTGCGGTCAAGCACTACAAGCGGCGGAAGCGGTGGTTGTCTTGAGCGTTCTCGAAGTCACCGGCGTCCGGCTCGCGTTCGACGGCGTGGTGGCCGTCGACGGGGTGTCGTTCACCGTCGAGGCCGGCGAGCTGTTCGCCGTCATCGGCCCGAACGGCGCGGGCAAGACGTCCATCTTCAACGTCCTGAGCGGCGTCTACCGGCCGCAGCAGGGCACCGTCCGGTTCCTGGGCGAGGACCTGGTCGGCATGCGGCCCCACCGCATCGCCGCGCGCGGCCTGGCCCGCACGTTCCAGAACATCGAGCTGTTCTCCCACCTCACCGTCGTCGACAACCTCATGCTCGGCCGCCACAACCACATGGACTACGGCGCGCTGTCGGCGTTCCTCTGGCTCGGCAGGGCCCGGAAGGAGGAGCTGAAGAACAGGGAGGCGGTGGAGGAGGTCATCGACTTCCTCGAACTGGAGCAGTGGCGCCGGTTCCCCGTCGGCCTGCTGCCCTACGGCGTGCAGAAGCGCGTCGAGCTGGGCAGGGCGCTCGCGATGGAACCGAAGCTGCTCCTGCTCGACGAGCCCGTCGCGGGCATGAACGCCGAGGAGACCGAGGACATGGCCCGGTTCATCCTCGACGTCCGCGAGGAGCTGGCCATCCCGATGATCATGGTCGAGCACGACATGGGCCTGGTCATGGACCTCGCGGACCGCGTGCTGGTCGTGGACTTCGGCCGCCCGATCCGCACCGGCACCCCGGCCGAGGTCCAGCAGGACCCGGACGTCATCCGCGCCTACCTCGGCGAGCAGCACCGGAGCGTGGCCTCATGACGACGACCGTGGTCACCCGCGTGAAGGACAGGGCCGCCGCCACGCCCGGTCAGATCGCGTTGCGCGCCAAGGACCTCGGAATCTGGCAGGAGGTCAGCTGGGCCGGGTACTGGTCGAACGTCGAGCTGGTCGGGCACGCGCTGCTCGCGCTGGGGCTGCGGCCGGGCGACCGCGTGGCGATCCACTGCGAGAACCGGCGCGAGTGGCTCTACGCCGACCTCGGCACCGTCGCCGCCCGCGGCGTCACGGTCGGGCTGTACCCGACGAACCCGCCGTCCGAGGTCGCCTACCTGCTGTCCCACTCGGGCGCGCGCATCCTCGTCGCCGAGGACCAGGAACAGGTCGACAAGGCGCTCGCGGTGCTGGAGGACGCGCCCGACCTGGAGTGGATCGTCTACGTCGAACCCCGCGGCATCAAGGGGCGGTACGACCACCCGAAGCTGATGTCCTGGGACGACTTCCTGGCGCTGGGCGCGCGCCACCGCGACACGTGCGGCGACGAGCTGTCCGAACGCATGGCGGGGACGACGCCGGACGACGTCATGACGTTGATCTACACCTCCGGCACCACCGGGCCGCCCAAGGGGGCGATGCTCACCGTGGCGAACGTCGAGTTCGCCGTCCACGTGCTGGTGGAGGGCGGCGGTTTCACTTCGCCACCGCCGTCCTCCGCCGACGTCACGCTGTCCTACCTGCCGCTGTGCCACGTCGCCGAGCGCATCTTCACGACGTGGTTCAGCGCGGCCAGCGGCGTGCAGGTGCACTTCGCCGAGTCGATCGAGACCGTGCAGGCGAACCTGCGCGAGGTGCAGCCGACGATCCTGTTCGGCGTCCCCCGGATCTGGGAGAAGGTGCTGGCGGGCGTCATGATCAGCGTCTCCGGTGCCGGGTGGCTCAAGCGCGCGGTCACCCGGTTCTGGCTGCGCAGAGCGGAGAGCGTCGGCGAGACGCTCGTCCGCACCGGCGGGCGGCACACGGGCCGGAGCAGGTTCGTCTACGCGCTGGGCTGGCTGTTCTGCTTCCGCGCGCTGAAGGCCCGGATCGGCATGCGGCACGTCCGCTACGCCGCGTCCGGTGCCGCGCCGATCGCGCCGGACGTGCTGAAGTTCTTCATGGGCATCGGGGTGCCGATGCACGAGGTCTACGGCATGACCGAGAACACCGCCGTGGCAACGGGAAACCGGCCGGGACGGGTCAAGGTCGGCACGGTCGGCGAACCGCAGCCCGGCACCGAGCTGCGGATCGACGACGAGACCGGCGAGATCCTCACCCGGCACGGCGGCACGTTCTCCGGCTACTGGCGGGATCCCGACGCCACGGCGCGGGTGCTCACCGACGGCTGGCTGCGCACCGGCGACGTCGGCGAGTGGGTCGACGGCACGCACGTGAAGATCACCGACCGGATGAAGGACATCATCATCACCGCCGGTGGCAAGAACATCGCGCCGTCGGAGCTCGAGAACGCGCTCAAGACGTCCCCGTACGTCAAGGAAGCCGTCGTGATCGGCGACCAGCGGGCGTACCTCGTCGCGTTGATCGGCATCGAGTACGAGACGGTCGGCCACTGGGCCCGGCAGCGCAGGATCTCCTACACCACCTACCGGGACCTGTCGGAGAAGGAGGAGGTCCGGGAGCTGGTGCAGACCGTCGTCACCGAGGTGAACTCCAGGTTCGCCCAGGTCGAGCAGATCAAGAAGTTCCGGATGTTCCCGAAGGAGCTCGACCACGAGGACGGCGAGCTCACCGCTACCCAGAAGGTGAAGCGGTCCGCGCTCGGCAAGATGTTCGGGGAGCTCGTGGACTCCATGTACGGGGGTGCGCCCCGTGGATGAGTTCCTGCAGTCGTTGGTCCGCGGGCTCGGCACCGGGTCGATCTACTCGCTGCTCGCGCTCGGCTTCGTGATCATCTACAAGTCGACGCAGGTGATCAGCTTCGCGCAGCCGGCGTTCATGCTCGCCGGCGCGGTGCTGGTCTCCTACCTCGCGCCCGCCGTGTCGTTCTTCGGCGCGGTGCTGGTCGCCGCCGTCGTGATCGCGGTGCTGGCGCTGGGCGTCGAACGCACGGTGCTGCGGCCGATGGTCGGCAAGCCGGTGTTCGTCGTCGCGATCATCACGATCGGCGTGGACGTCGTGGTCCGGGTGGTGACCAACGCGTTCATCGGTCTCGACGTGCGCCAGGTCGGCGACCCGTGGGGGCTGGACACGATCGGCCTGCTCGGCGTCGAGGTCCAGCAGCGGTACCTGGTGATGATCGCGACCACCGCCGTCGTGACCGCCGCGCTGTTCGCGTTCTTCCGGTACTCGCGGATCGGCCTCGCGATGCGGGCGGTCGCGTACGACCAGGAGGTGGCGCTGGCGCAGGGGATCTCGGTCGGGTCGGTGTTCGCGCTGTCGTGGGCGCTGGCCGGCGGGCTCGCCGCGCTGGCCGGTGTGTTCGTGGCGACCGGTGCCGGTGTCGACCAGCAGCTGTGGATCGTGGCGCTCAAGGCGTTGCCCGCGATCATCCTCGGCGGCCTGGAGTCGCTGGGAGGGGCGGTGGTCGGCGGCCTCGCGGTCGGGGTCGTCGAGTCGCTCTTCGGCACCTACCAGGGCGACTTCGCGCCGTGGCTCGGGCCGAACTTCGGGCTGGTCGCGCCGTACGCGTTGATGCTGCTCGTGTTGCTGGTCAGACCGTACGGGTTGTTCGGCAAGCGAGAGGTGGAACGGCTGTGAGGGGTCTCCGAGGAAGGCCGGAGCTGTACACCTCCTACGCGCAGGACATGGCGTTCCTGAACACGCGGCCGAAGCGCGCGTGGACGGGCGGGCTGGTCGTCTTCGCCCTGCTGGTCCCGTTCCTCATCACCGACGACCTGCTCCAGCTGCTCGCGACGGGGTTCGTGGCGGCGATCGGCGCGATCGGGCTGAACATCGTCACGGGGTACGCGGGCCAGGTGTCGCTGGGCCACGCGTTCTTCCTCGCGATCGGCGCCTACACGGGTGCGGCGCTGTCCGGGCCGGAGACCGGGCGGGTGATCGGGTTCGGCATCACGTCGCTGCCGGTCTGGCTGCTGGCCTCCGGTCTGGTGGCCGCGTTGTTCGGCGTCCTGGTGGCACCGGTGGCGGTGCGGCTGCGCGGCCTCTACCTCGCGATCGTCACGCTGGGACTGGTCTTCCTGGGAGAGCACGTGTTCCGGGAGTGGACGTCGCTGACCGGCGGCCCCGGCGTCGGGCGGCAGGCGGCGATCCCCGAGCTCTTCGGGGTGCGGCTCGACAGGGACAACGCCGTGTTCACGGCGGCACAACAGCTCTACCTCGTGATGTTCGTGCTGCTGGTGGTCTTCGGCGTGCTGGCGCGCAACCTCGTCCGCTCACGGGTCGGACGGGCGTTCGCGGCGGTGCGGGACCGCGACCTGGCCGCGTCGGTGATCGGCGTGGACCTCACCAGGTACAAGGTCCTGGCGTTCGCGGTGTCCGCGTTCTACGCGGGTGTCGCGGGCGCGTTGTTGTTCGTGGTGAACGGGTTCTTCGATCCCGGCTCGTTCAACCTGCTGTTGTCAGTGCAGTACATCGCGATGGTGCTCATCGGCGGCGCGGGCACCATCTCGGGAGCGGTCATGGGCGCTCTCTTCATCACTCTGCTGCCACGCATCACTCGGGAACTGCCCGCGGTGCTGCCGTTCATCAGCGGTGACGCGACCGGCGCGGTCACGGTCTTCCAGGTGGAGGCCGTGCTCTACGGCGTGCTCATCATCGTGTTCCTCATCGTCGAGCCACGCGGTTTGTTCGGCATCTGGGTCCGCGTCCGCAACTACTGGCGCACCTGGCCGTTCTCGTACTAGGGAGAGAATCCTCATGTCCGGTAAGAGATTCGCGCTGTTGGCCGTGGCGGTGCTCGCCCTCGCCTCGTGCCGGGGCGGCGACGGCGCCGCCCCGCAGGAGGGCGCGGGCGGCATCAAGGTCGACTTCGGCGTGACGAAGGAACCGTGCCCGCAGCCCGTGGACAAGTCGAAGGGCTGCATCTACCTCGGCACGATCTCGGACCTCACCGAGGGCCCGTTCAAGACGCTGGCGGTGCCGATCACGGACTCGCAGAAGGCGTTCTGGAAGCGCGTCAACGACAAGGGCGGCATCGGCGGCTACGAGGTCGACGTCACCAAGTACGTCAAGGACAACAAGTACAACCCGCAGATCCACAACCAGGTCTACCAGGAGATCAAGGGAAACGTCCTGGCGCTGACGCAGACCCTGGGTTCGCCGACCACCGCGGCGATCCTGCCGGACCTCGAGAACAGCCAGATGGTGTCGGTGCCCGCGTCGTGGACCTCGTTGTGGGGCTTCGAGGAGGTCGTGCTGGAGTCCGGCGCGAACTACTGCGTCGAGTCCATGAACACCGTCGACTACGCCGTCGACAAGCTGGGCGCGAAGTCCGTGATGGCCGTGCACCTCGCCGGTGACTACGGCGACGACGCGGCCGCGGGCGCCAAGATCGCCGCGGAGAAGCGCGGGGTGACGTTCGAGAGCGTGACCACGCAGACCGGCCAGGACAACCAGGCCGGCGCGATCGACGCCGTGGTGAGCAAGAAGCCCGACCTCGTCGTGATCACCACCGGACCGACCGACGCGGCCGTGGTCATCGGCCAGGCGGCGGCCCGCGGTTACAAGGGCAAGTTCATCGGCACGTCGCCGACGTGGAACCAGGGCCTGCTGAAGTCGCCGGCCGCGGCCGCGATCAAGGCGATGTACCTGCAGTCGGCGCCGTGGAAGGCGTGGGCCACCGAGTCCGTCGGCCACACCGCGCTGCGCGCCGGCCTGCCGGGCGTGACGCCGAACGACGGGTACACCGCCGGCTGGGTGTGGGCGTACCCGTTGAAGGCGGCGCTGGAGAAGGCCGCGGCCAACAAGGACCTGACGCGCGCCGGCGTGCTGACCGCCGTGCGGCAGCTCACCTCCGTGGACTACGAGGGGATGCTCCCTTCGGGTGCAGGCAATTTCTCCGCTTCGCCCCAGGACGCGGCTTTCCGCCAGACGCTCATCTACAAGCCCGACGAGGCGGCCCCGACCGGGGTTTCGCTGGTGGAGGAGTTCTTCACCGGTCCGACGGCGAAGGATTTCAAGTTCGAGAAGCCCTGCTACCAGTGAGTCCGAACGGGTGACACTCCACGCTGACTCCAGTGCCCCCTGGCTAGTCTCGTTGCGGGAGTTTTGCTAGGAGGTTGCAGCGGTGTTGTCGTGCGTTGAAGTTCGCCGATCCGCGGGAGGCCTCCGGTTGTTCGTCCGTCCCCCGGCCGCGCTGCGCTGGAGCGCGCGGCTGGGGTACGAACGGGTGTCGGAGCTGTTGGCCGCGATCCGGGAGGCCGAGTCGTGCTCGGTGCCGGACGTGGCGTTGAGGTACGTGCCCGACCAGCGCACCGGGGAGGCGGAACTGGCCTGCGAGACCGGGTCCGTCCACCTGGACGCGGACGACGTGTCCGCGTTGCACGACGCGTTGCGCGCGCACATGCCGGACAGGATGAGGCCCCTGCCCGCGTAGTTCCCGGCTGCCCTTTGGGGCAGCCAACGGTGTCCGCCGGGACGTCGGTGCGTTGATGGTTCCCGGCACCGCGCCGCGCGATCGTGGACGGTGTGATCCACGAGGTTGACGAGGCTCTGCGTCGCCTGGTCCGCGACGAGGCGTTGCGCGGTTCGGACCTGGAGGTCGCGTTCGACGCGCCGACCAAGGACTGGGCGGCGCGTCGGAACGCGCCCACGGTCAACATCTACCTCTACGACATCCGCGAGGACGTCAAACGGCGTCAGCGCGGGCTGCTCAACGAGTACGACGCGCAGGGACAGGTCGCGGCGCGGCACCTGCCACCGCGGCACATGAAGCTGTCGTACCTCGTCACGGCGTGGACGCAACGGTCGGAGGACGAGCACCGGCTGCTGTCGGACCTGCTCATGGGGTTCATCGGACACGACGCCGTGCCACCGGGGTTGCTCGGCGGGTCCTTGGCGGAGCTCGCGCTGCCCGTGCCGATGACGGTCGCGCTGCCGCCGCCGGAGGACAGGGCGTTCGCGGACGTCTGGAGCGCGCTGGGCGGCGAGCTGAAGCCGTCGCTGGACGTCGTGGTGTCGGCACCGGTGTCGTCCGGCCGCAGGTTCGCCGCCGGGCCGCCCGTGCGCGAGGGCGTCGAGCTGCGCTCCGGCTCGGACCGGGTGCGGCACAACGTCTCCGCCGACGGCGTGTCGATGCGCAGGGTGGCGCCATGATCTTCGAGCGCATGGCGGGGCTGGAGCGGCGGATCCGGATGGCGGTGGCCGCGCGCCGCGCCACGGACCCGAACCCCGACGACCCGTTCCGCGGGCTCTACCTGTCGGACGAGGTCATCGAGGCGTTGCTGGACAGCGGGAGGGAACCGTTCGCGCCGTTCACCGAGACGGTCGCGGACGGGCGGCTCGGCCGGCTGGCCGCGCGAGCGCGACTGTCCGAAGTGGACGTGGAGCTGCTCCTCGTGGCGCTGGCGCCGGACGTGGACAGCAGGTTCGAGCAGTTCTACGGCTACCTGAACGACGACGTGACGCGCCGCCGTGCCACCGTCGGCCTGGCGTTGCGGTTGTGCGGGCTCGCGGAGGCCTCACCGCAGGGGCGGTCGCGGCTCGACCACGGCAGTCCGCTGGTGCGGTGCGGGCTGGTGGCGGTGGAGGACCCGGAACGGCCGTTGCTCGGCAGGTCGCTGCGGGTGCCCGACCGGGTGGGCGCGCACCTGCTGGGGGACGACCGGCCGGACCCGCTGCTGACCGACTTCGTGACGCTGCCGGGGAACCCGGTGCGGATGCCGGGTGACGACCGGCTGGCCCGCGGCATCGAACGCGGGGTGCGGCTCGTCTACCTGCGCGAGCACCCCGGTGGCGGCGCGGCGGAACTGGCCGTGGCGGCGCTGGCGCGGGCCGGCTTCCCGGCGTTGCTGGTCGAGGCGGGACGGCTGGCCGACCCGCTGGCGGTGACGCGCGAGGCGTTGCTGCGCAGCGCGGGGATCGTCGTCGGCCCGGTGGACGCGCAGTTCGCGCTGGACCCGTTGCTGCACGAGGAGATCCCGGTGATCGCGTACGGGTCCGGGGCCTGGGAGCCGCGCTGGACGCGGACGCCGCCGTTGCAGCACGACGCGGTGCAGGTGCCGTTCGACGTGCGGGTCGCGTTGTGGCGCGGCGAGCTCGACGGCAAGCTCGCCGCCGGCATCGACCCGGCCGAGGTGACCGCGCACTTCGTGCTCGGACCGACCCAGATCAGCAGGGCGGCGAACGCGGCCGCGGTGTCGGCGCTCGCCGACAACGGGCTCATCGACGTCACGCACCTGCGGGCCGGCGCGCGCAGCCAGAACGCCGGTGGCCTGCAACGGCTCGCGCGGCGCATCGAACCCGCGGTGGGCTGGCGCGACCTGGTGCTGCCCGTGCCGATCACGGCGCTGCTGCACGAGCTGGCGGCCAGGGCGAAGCACCGCGACCGCGTGATCGACGAGTGGCGGATGCGGCCCGGCGGAGGACGGGGACGTGGCGTTACGGCGTTGTTCGCCGGCGACTCGGGGACCGGCAAGACCATGTCCGCCGAGGTGGTCGCGGCGTCGCTCGGCCTCGACCTCTACACGGTCAACCTGGCGACGGTGGTGGACAAGTACGTCGGCGAGACCGAGAAGAACCTGGAGCGGATCTTCGTCGAGGCGGCCGGGGTGAACGGCGTGCTGCTGTTCGACGAGGCCGACGCGATCTTCGGCAAGCGTTCCGAGGTCCGCGACGCGAACGACCGGTACGCGAACATCGAGAGCGCGTACCTGTTGCAGCGCATGGAGTCGTTCGACGGGATCGCGGTGCTGGCGACGAACCTGCGCGCGAACCTCGACGACGCGTTCACCCGCCGGCTCGACGTGATCGTGGACTTCCCGCTGCCGGACGCGGACCTGCGGCGCGGCCTGTGGGACCGCTGCCTCGGCCCGGCGGTGCCGCGGTCGGCCGACGTGGACCTCGACTTCCTCGCGGAGTCGTTCGAGCTGGCCGGCGGGCACATCCGCTCGGCGGCGGTGACGGCGGCCTACCTCGCGGCCGCGGCGGGGCACGTCGTCGGCATGGCCGAGCTGATCGGCGCCGTCGCGCGCGAGTACCGCAAGCTCGGCCGGCTGGTCGGGCAGCGCGAGTTCGGCCGCTACTTCGAACTGGCAACGGAGAGAGAAGGTTGTGATGCGCGGGCACGAACATGAGCACGAGGAGTCGGCGCACTCCCGCGGCGACCGGCTCCCGCAGGAGGACACCGGCCTGCTGGGCCGGGCCGCCGTGGCCGGGCGCACCGACGTGCTCGGCCCGTCCGGCGTGCTCGGCCTGCAACGCGCCGTGGGCAACGCGAGCGTCACCGACGTCGTCTCGTCCGGGGGTTCGCCGCTGGACGCGGGCGTGCGCGAGGACATGGAAGGCCGCTTCGGGCAGGACTTCTCCGACGTCCGTGTGCACACCGGCTCGGCCGCGCACGACTCGGCGAAGTCGGTGAACGCCCACGCCTACACCGTCGGGTCGAACATCGTGTTCCAGCGCGAGAGGTACGACCCGTCCTCGGACTCCGGCAAGCACATGCTGGCGCACGAGCTGACGCACGTGGTGCAGCAGCGGTCCGGCCCGGTCGAGGGCACGGACAACGGCGGCGGCGTGAAGGTCAGCAACCCGTCCGACCGGTTCGAGCGCGAGGCCGTCGCCA
>NZ_DASVFL010000132.1:0-27077 GCF_036380075.1 Lentzea sp.
CGAACCCTTGCCGGGTTGCGACCGGTCCAGGGCGATGCATCGTGGTGCCTCCCCCACGTCCTCGTACTGGTGGTACGGGGGCGTGGGGGAGGTGCCGCGAGGCGTCCACCTGGGCCGCGCGCAACCCGGTGAGGATTGTGGTCACCGCACTAGCCCTCCGCGCAGGGGCGCAGGTCGGACAACGACGGCACCGGTTCGGGCCAGCCAGGGAGCTGGTCGCGGGCCGGTGCCGTCGCCGTGCAGCCGAGGTCCGGTCCGACGACCGAGAACACCTGCACGAACGCGTTGACGCACTGGCCGTCGCACGCCAGCTGCACGGCGACGACGTCCGCGGTGCCGTCGGAGTTGACGTCGTGCAGCCCGAGGAACCCGCCGGTGGACAGGTAGGCCTCCGCCCGCGACCACGCGCCGTCCCTGCGGACCAGCACCTCGCCGAGCAGGTCCGTGCCGCGGGCGCCGTGCACGAGGCAGACGCTCACCTCCGCGTCCACGCACTGCAGCGACTTCGCGGTCACGACGGCGCCGGACTCGACGATCGTCATCTCGAAGACGGACGGGCCCGACTCGCCGCTGATCCTGATCCGGCCGCCGCCCGTCCCGCCGAGCAGCTCGACGAGGTCGCCGCCGACCGACTTGCCGATGACGACCTGGCACACGGTGGTGCCGCAGCGCATTCCGGAATCGGTTCCGTATTGACCTGAATCGGTGTTGCCGGGGCGCTGGAAATAGGCGAACACCAGCCCCGCGACGACGATCACGGCGGCGGCGACCGCGGTCACCTGCACAGACCTGGGCACACCCACAACGGGAGATTGTGGCCGATCCCCCCGCCGCCGTGGTGGAGTGAGCCGTCTCTCCCTCTCGGAGTTCACCGATTTCCGTAGACTGCGGCACCAGCCAGAGCCGTAATTCACCGGTCCAGCAGGAGGTACGACGCCGTGTCGCTGCGCAAGGTCCTCATCGCCAACCGCGGTGAGATCGCCGTCCGGGTCATCCGCGCCTGCCGTGACGCCGGGCTGACGAGCGTCGCCGTCTACGCCGACCCCGACCGGGACGCGCCGTTCGTCCGGCTCGCCGACGAGGCGTTCGCGCTCGGCGGCTCCACCCCCGGCGAGAGCTACCTGTCGATCGAGAAGGTGCTGGACGCGGCCGCGCGGTCCGGCGCCGACTCCGTGCACCCCGGTTACGGCTTCCTGTCCGAGAACGCCGAGTTCGCCCAGGCCGTCCTCGACGCGGGTCTGGTGTGGATCGGCCCCACCCCGCAGGCCATCCGCGACCTCGGCGACAAGGTGACCGCGCGGCACATCGCGACGCGCGCGGGCGCGCCCCTGGTGCCCGGCACCACCGACCCGGTCGACGGCCCCGACGAGATCATCGCGTTCGCCTCCGAGCACGGTCTCCCCGTCGCGATCAAGGCGGCGTTCGGCGGCGGCGGCCGCGGCCTCAAGGTCGCGCGCACGATGGAGGAGATCCCGGAGCTGTTCGACTCGGCGGTCCGCGAGGCCGTCACGGCGTTCGGCCGCGGCGAGTGCTTCGTCGAGCGCTACCTGGACAAGCCCCGCCACGTCGAGGCGCAGGTCCTCGCCGACACCCACGGCAACGTGATCGTCGTCGGCACCCGCGACTGCTCGTTGCAGCGCCGCCACCAGAAGCTGGTCGAGGAGGCGCCCGCGCCGTTCCTGACCGACGAGCAGCGCGCCACGATCCACTCCTCCGCCAAGGCGATCTGCCTGGAGGCGGGCTACCACGGCGCCGGCACCGTCGAGTACCTCGTCGCCCTCGACGGCTCGATCTCGTTCCTCGAGGTCAACACGCGCCTGCAGGTCGAACACCCGGTGTCGGAGGAGACGACGGGCCTCGACCTGGTGCGCGAGCAGTTCCGCATCGCCGCGGGCGAGAAGCTGCGCTACACCGAGGACCCGACGCCGCGCGCACACTCGATCGAGTTCCGGATCAACGGCGAGGACGCCGGCCGCGGCTTCCTCCCGGCACCGGGCACGGTCACCACGTTCGTCGCGCCGTCCGGTCCTGGCGTCCGCGTCGACGCCGGTGTCGAGAGCGGCTCGGTGGTCGGCGGCCAGTTCGACTCGCTGCTGGCCAAGCTGGTCGTGACCGGCGAGACCCGCGAGGACGCGCTGGCCCGCGCCCGCCGCGCGCTGGACGAGATGGTCGTCGAGGGCATGGCGACCGTGCTGCCGTTCCACCGCGCGATCGTGCGGGACGCGGCGTTCACCGCCGAGAAGCCCGAGGGCTTCACCGTGCACACCCGGTGGATCGAGACGGAGTTCGACAACCGGATCGAGCCGTTCACCGGCGGCGCCGACGCCGCCGAGGACTCGCCGCGGCAGACCGTCGTGGTCGAGGTGGGCGGACGCCGGCTGGAGGTGTCGCTGCCCGGCGACCTCGCGGTGGGGGCTCGTCCCGCTGCCGCCGCCGGGGGGAAGAAGCCCAAGGCGAAGCGGGCCGGCGGCTCGTCCGCGGCGGTGTCCGGTGACGCGGTGGCGGCGCCGATGCAGGGCACGATCGTGAAGGTGGCCGTCGAGGACGGGCAGACCGTCGAGGCGGGCGACCTGGTCGTGGTGCTGGAGGCCATGAAGATGGAGAACCCGGTGACGGCGCACAAGGCGGGCACCGTGACGGGCCTGGCCGCCGCGCCCGGCGACCCGATCACCCAGGGCACCGTGATCTGCGAGCTGAAGGACTGACCCGCCGGGTCGCTCACCTACGATTGGCAGCGTGAGCGACCCGTCCAGGGACATCCGCGTCGGTGACGCCGAACGCCAGCAGGCGTTGCAGGTGCTCGGTGAGCACATGAGCGCGGGCCGCATCGACGTCGAGGAGTACGGCGAGCGGTCCGCGAGGATCACCACCGCGAAGACCCGCGGTGAGCTGATGTCGTTGTTCCACGACCTGCCCGACCCGCGGCCGACGTTCGCGACGCCGATGGCGTTGTTCCCCGAGCCCTCCCGTGCCCCGGCCCGCCGGTGGGAGGGCGCGGTCATCCCCGTGGTGGGCGTGGCCGTGGTGATCGCGTTCTTCGTGCTGGTGAAGAACCCGCTGATCTTCCTGCTCATCCCCGCCGTGGCGATCCTGTGGGGCCAGTGGAACGGACGCCGGCGCTGAAACCGTTGCTGCTGCTGGACCTAGACGGCGTGCTCCGCTCCTACGAGCCCACGCCACCGCGGATCGCCGAGGTCGCCTTCGAACCGGCGTTGCTGCGCCGCGCCGTCACGGGCCGGATCACCGACGAGCAGTGGCACGACGAGATAGCCCGAGTGATCCCGCGCGAGGAAGTCGACGCGTGGGCCGTCGTCGGGTCCGTGATCCCCGAGGCGCTGGCGTTGGTGCGGAAGGCACGAGAGCAGTGCTTCGTCGCGTTGCTGTCCAACGCGACCACCCGCCTCGAAGCCGACCTGGAACTGCTCGGCCTGGACGCCGAGTTCGACGCCGTCTTCAACTCCGCGCGGCTGGGCCTCGCGAAGCCGGACCCCGCGATCTACCGCAGGGTGCTCGACGAGCTGGGCTACCCGACCGGCGTGTTCTGCGACGACTCGGCCGAGAACGCGGCCGCGGCGAGCGAGGCGGGGCTGGACGGCGTGCACGTGCCGGACACGGCGGCGTTGCGCGAGGCGCTGGCGGTGCGCGGGCTGATCCCGCCGACCGTGCTGCTGATCCTGCCCGACCGCGACGAGGCCGAGGAGCTGGCCGCGTCGTTGCGGGAGGACGGCTGGGGCCCGTGCGACGTGCACCGCGACATGCTGGCGGGCGAGGACGACGCCGAGGACGTGGACTGGGTCGTCGAGCTGACCACCGCCCCGGACGGCACGCCGGCCTCCGCGCACCGCGGCGAGCTCGACGATCTGGCGGAACGGCACGACGGGTTCACCGGCGAGGGCTAGCCTCTCCACGCGTGGAGCCAGTAGAGATCAACGCGGGTGACTACTACCTGCGCGCCTTCCGCAACGACGACCGCGTCAGCGACCTGCGCGCGCTCGTCGAGGCCTACGCGGACCCGGCCACCCGGCGGTACCTGTACGCGCTGGCGCCGAGCAGCGAGGCGGCGGCGGAGATGTACGTCCAGTTCATGACCATGGGCTGGGAGAAGAACTACCGCTGGTCCTGGGCGGTGTGCGACGCCGTCACCGCGGAGGTGACCGCCGGGGTGATCCTCCACAACCTCGACCACCGGCTCGGGTCGGCCGAGGTGTCCTGCTGGACCCACCCGGCCCACCGCGGCAAGGGCGTGCTGCCGACGGCCCTCAACGCCGTGCTCGGCTGGGCGTTCGGCGGGGCGGGCCTGCACCGGATCGTCTACAAGCACGCGGTGGAGAACCCCTCGTCCCAGCGCGTCGCGGAGAAATGCGGATTCACCCTGGAGGGTCGTCTTCGGGACAACGAGATCATCGATGACCAGCGCGTCGACGAGTTGCAGTGGTCACGGCTGGCGACGGATCCGGCGCCGGAGCAGCTACCGTGACCGGCCATGCGGACCCCGGCGCTCCTGATCGTCGCGGTGGTGCTGGCCGGCGGGTGCACGGCCGCGCCGCGGCAGAGCTCGCTGACCACACCGCCGCCGCCCCCACCGCCTCCGACGACGTCCGTCTCGCGGATGGACTTCCCCCAACGACCGCGTGAGGTGCCGGTCGACGCGGTGGAGCCCTGCGCGATCCTCTCGCCCGACCAGCTCATGTCGCTCAGCCTCGACAACCCGCCCAGCGCGTACGTCGACGCGAGCTTCGGCGGGGCCAAGGCGTGCACGATCCGGAGCACCACGAGCGGAAATGTGGCGAGGATCGCACTCGTGCTCGTCTCGGGCGCCGACGTGTGGCTGTCGGAGAACGCGCAGGCCGACTTCACGGTCGGCTCGATCGAGGGGTTCGCGGCGATCACCGTCCGCACACCCGACGTGCACGACGTCTGCAATGTGGAAATAGACGTTGCCAATGGGCAGTTCGTCGACGTCATGTTCCGCGACGGGGGCAACTCCACCGCCGTGCAACAAGATCATCTCTGCCTCGGGGCCCAGCGCGTGGCAGAAGCCGTGATGGCCGGTTTGCTACAGAAGCGCTGACCCACACGGGCGGATGTCACTGATCGCACTCCACAGCGTTACCTTGGGTGGATAGAGTGACAGCGCGCCAGTACGCCGATCGCCGGAGGTTTCGCGATGCCGCCAGGAGGACGCAGCGGGGCTGACTCCTCGCCATCCGTCCAGCATCAGCTGAACGTGGAACCGGAGGCCATCCCGGCGTTGCGCAACACGTTCTCGGCCGCGCTGACGAAGCTCGACAAGCAGATCGAGATGGCCATCACCGAGTTCCGCGTCCGCCCGTGGGCGGGCGACCCGGTGAGCGCGGAGGCCGCGGAGAAGTTCAACGACCGCTCGATCGCCGACGGCGACTCCGCGCTGCAGGCGCTGCTGAACTACCAGCGCCAGCTCAAGACCGCGATGGACAACCTCAACCAGATCGAGCGCCAGTACGCCACGGTCGAGGGCGACAACACCGGCATGATGAACAAGAGCGGGTGCTGACATGGCAGACCACCGCTGGCAGGGCTACAGCCACAAGGAGCTGTACGAGCGCATCCACTCCGGCCCCGGCCCCTCGGCGTCGTTCGCGTCGATGGAGCGCTGGCAGGGCGTGTCGGCCGCGCTGACCGAGATCAACGACGACCTGCACTCCGGCATCACCTCCTCCGGCGCCAAGTGGTCCGGCAAGGCGGCCGAGATGGCGCAGTCGGGCCTCAACCCGATCGCCGCGTGGGCCGACAGCGCCCGCACCGGCTCGGACGTCATGCGCTACTCGGCGGAGCTGCAGGCCGGCTACGTCTCGAAGGCCCGCGCGGACATGCCGGCCCCGGTCACCGTGACCGCGGAGCAGCCGGGTGCCCTGGTCGCGGGCCTGACCCACCTCTTCGGCGGCCAGACCGACCACGAGAAGCAGGAGGCGGCCCAGGACGCCGCCGAGCGCCGCGCCCGTGAGGTCATGACCACCTACGCGTCGTCCACCACGGCGAACACCTCGACGCTGGGCCAGTTCACCCAGCCGCCGCAGCTCCAGATCAGCGGCACCGGCGTCACGCACGGCGGTGGCACGAACATCGGCACGGCGGCGGTCTGGGGCGTGGGCCCCAACGGCACGTCCGGCGGGATCACCGGCGGCCGCAACGGCTCCGGCACGCGCGGCACGACCACCACGACGCCGTCGCGGGGCGCCACGCCGTCCTCGCCGACCACGCCGGGCTCCACGACGCGCACCTCGAGCACGTCGACGACGACCGGCACGTCCTCGAAGCACCTCTCGACCACGGTCCCGACGAACGGATCGGGCGCCGGTGGCGCGGGCACCGGTACCGCGGGTGTCGGTCTGCCCGGCCAGCGCTCGGGCAGCGGCAGCCGGTCCGGCTCCCAGCACGGCGGCGGCGCGGACCAGCCGAAGTTCATGGAGGACGGCGCCACGATGTCGTCCGGTGCCGCGATGGGCACGGTCATGAACCAGGGCCACACCGCGACCGTGAACAACGCCGGCGGGTCCGCCATGGGCCCGATGGGCACGGTCGGCGCGCAGAACAACGACCAGGTGCACCGCAGGGCCGTCCCGATGCAGTCGTTCGACCCCTTCGGCGGCATGGGCCCGCGCAAGGGCGAGGACGAGGACGACCTGGAGCACAAGGCCGCCGACTACCTGCGCGAACGCGACGACATCTACGGCGTGGGCAGCTACTCGCTGCCCGTGATCGGGGAGAGCTCGACCGACTGATGACCCTGTTCGGCTTGGACGCCGGGACGAGCGACACGCGCGACCCGGTGATCATCTCCACGCTGGAGTTCGACGTCCTCTGGGAGCACCTGGGCCTGGAGACGATGCCCCTCGTGCTGAAGGTCCCGTCGCCGGGCAAGACCCGCGAGGAGCGGCGGGACGTCGAGGACCAGGTCTGGCGCCAGCTGGGAGCGCGGGGCCTGGGCGGTCCCCGCTCCCTGGACCCGACGCTGGAAGACCTGCTGCACGTGCTGGACCGCCCGCAGCAGGAGATCGACGCCCGCATGTGGCTCAACGAACGCAGCGTCCGCGTCCTGGCCGCCGGCAAGGGCCAGGCAGGCGTCTTGGCGGTCCTGGACGGCGGCCAGCTGGTTCTGCGCCCGGCGGAGGCCGACGGCCTGCCGCGCGAGGCCCTGACCGCCCTGCCGACGGCTCCTGCGGGCGAGGGCCACTCGATCACCCTGCCCTCGGCCGACCTGGACGCGGCAGCGGCCTCGGCGACCACTCCGGAGGAACTGGCCGAGGCGTTGCGCGGCCACCTGCGCGACGACGACGCCCTGACCCTGGCCGAGATGGTCCGCGACGCCACGAACAGGGGCCAGTTCGGCGCGGCCGCCCGCGACAAGTGGGGCAAGCGCGTGCGCCCGGACCGCGTGGTGGCGTTCTACGACAGCCCCAAGGGCCGCTACCTGCAGATGAGGCGCAGCTCGGACGGGCAGCCGCCCTGGTCGACCATCACGCCGGTGGACTACCGCCGCATGCACCACCACCTGGTGGAGCTGCTGGCGGAGGCGGCGGGTACCTGACGGCTCGGGCCCGAGCCGTCAGGTCAGACCCGGCCAGCCGGGATCACGGACCGATGCCCTGGCAGGGCCGGGTCCGCAGGTCGTTGACGTAGTCGTCCGGCGCACCGGCGGCCTCGGCCGCGTCGGCCACCACCCCGATGTACCGGGCGGACGGCAGCCCGCCCTCGTACGCGTCCAGCACGTACAGCCACGCCACCACGGACCCCTCGAGGGTCTGCACGCGCAGCCTGATCTTCTTGTACAGGCCGAGTGCGCCCTCCCACCTGTCCAGGCGCGACTCGTCGCGGGGTGAGACGTCGTAGAGCACGCAGAACGTCTGCTGGTCGGGCTCCTCGACGATCGTCGCGAGGGCGCCTTCCCAGCCGAGGTCCTCGCCACCGAACGTCAGACGCCAATTGACGAGCCAGCCGGTCCCCGCGAGCGGGGAGTACGGGGCTCGCTCCATCATCTGGTTCGGATCCATGTTCGACCCGTACGCGGCATAGAGCGGCACGTCCGACAGCGTAGCGACCCATCGATCAGCTTTAGGTACTGACGACACGCGCGATTCGGGCAACGCGTACGGTTGTGCCGGCCAGCAAGCACGCAGAAGGGACTGATCGTGACCCGCATCGTCATCATGGGCGGCGGACCCGCAGGTTACGAGGCAGCCCTGGTCGCGGCCCAGCACGGCGCCGACGTGACCGTGGTGGAGAGCGACGGGGCGGGTGGCGCGTGCGTGTTGTACGACTGCGTGCCGTCGAAGACCTTCATCGCCTCGGCCGGGGCCCGCAGCTCCTTCCGCAACGCCGGTGAGCTGGGCATTCAGACCAACAACGAGCACGCCGCCGTCGACCTGCCGGTCGTACACGGACGGGTGAAGGGGCTCGCTCTCGCCCAGTCCGCGGACGTGCGGGCGCGGCTCCAGCGCGAGGGCGTCCGGCTGATCAACGGGCGGGCGAAGTTCGCCGACGGGTCCCGCGGGCTCGCGCAGCACCAGGTCGTGGCGATCGGCGCGGACGGGACCGAGGAGGTCCTCGACGCCGATGTGGTGCTCATCGCAACGGGCGCGACGCCGCGCGTGTTGCAGGGCGCCGAGCCGGACGGCAAGCGGATCCTCACCTGGCGGCAGATCTACGACCTCCCCGAGCTGCCCGAACACCTCGCGGTGATCGGGTCCGGCGTCACGGGTGTCGAGTTCGCCAGCGCCTACACCGAGATGGGCGTGAAGGTGACGATGGTCTCCAGCCGGGACCGCGTGCTCCCCCACGAGGACGCCGACGCGGCCGCGGTGCTCGAGGACGTGTTCGCCGAGCGCGGCACGGCCGTCGTCAAGCACGCCCGCGCGGACAAGGTCGAGAACACCGGCGACGGTGTGCTGATCCACCTGGAAGACGGTCGCACGATCGAGGCGTCGCACGCCCTGATGACCGTCGGCTCGGTGCCCAACACGACCGACATCGGCCTCGACAAGATCGGCATCGAGCTCGGGCGCGGCGGCTACATCCCCGTCGACCGGGTGAGCCGGACCAACGTCAGCGGCGTCTACGCGGCCGGCGACTGCACCGGTGTGCTGCTGCTCGCGTCCGTCGCCGCCATGCAGGGCCGCATCGCGATGTGGCACGCGCTGGGCGAGGGCGTCAGCCCGATCAAGCTCAAGACCGTCGCCGCGAACGTCTTCACCAACCCGGAGATCGCGAGCGTCGGCATCAGCCAGCAGGCGATCGACTCGGGCGAGGTCCCGGCGCGCACGATCATGCTGCCGCTCGCCACGAACCCCCGCGCCAAGATGGAGGGGTTGCGCCGCGGTTTCGTGAAGCTGTTCTGCCGCCCGGCCACCGGCGTGGTCATCGGCGGCGTGGTCGTGGCCCCGAACGCGAGCGAGCTGATCCTGCCGATCGCGCTGGCGGTGCAGAACCAGCTCACGGTCGAGCACCTCGCCACGACGTTCTCGGTGTACCCGTCGCTCACGGGCTCCCTCACCGAGGCCGGTCGCCAGCTGATGCGGCACGACGATCTGGACTAGGCCGCGGCGACCGGTGCGCGTACCGGTTCTTGATCAATCTCGGTCGGACGGGCAACGAGCCCACCGGATGTGCGTCAATAGGTCCGTGGGGACTCGTGTCTTGATCGCGGTGCTGACCGCGGCCCTGGCCACCGCCTGCTCGCAGGCCGCGGCACCGAAGCCGTCGGCGGCGACGAGCGAGGTGGCTCCACCACCGGTCGTGTCACCGCTGGGCACGTCCGACCCGATGGAGCTGCGGATCGAACGGATCGGCGTGCGGTCGTCGCTGGTGGCGCTCGGCCTCGACCCGCAGGGCGTCGTCGAGATGCCGCCGGTCAGCGAGGGCATGCAGGCCGGCTGGCACCAGACGCAGCCGAAGCAGTGGATCATCGTCGGGCGGATCGAGAGCAACAAGGCCAGGGGCGTCTTCTACCGGCTGAACGACCTCCAGCAGGGCGACCTCCTCGAAGTGTCCAAGAAGGACGGTTCGGTCGCCCGCTTCACGGTGTCGCGCACGGAAAGGGTCATCCGCGACGACTTCTTCGCGGAGGCCGTCGCGCGCGACGCGAACGAGGAGGGGCTGCGCCTGATCACGTGCGGCACCCGCGACAACGTGATCGTGCACGCAGCCCCTGCCCAGTAGTTCGACCTCAGCGGCTCAGCCTCAACAGCACGACATCAGTCCTCGACCCAGTCGAAGGTCTTGCTGACGGCCTTCTTCCAGTTCTTGTACTCCGAGTCGCGGCGCTCGGAGTCCATCCGCGGCTCCCACTTCTTGTCCTCGGCCCAGTTGTCGCGGATGTCGTCCTCCGACTTCCAGAACCCGACCGCGAGACCGGCGGCGTAGGCGGCGCCCAGCGCGGTCGTCTCCGACACGACGGGCCTGATCACCGGCACGCCCAGGATGTCGGCCTGGAACTGCATGAGCAGCTCGTTCACGACCATGCCGCCGTCGACCTTCAACGCGGTCAGGTCGACGCCCGAGTCGGCGTTCATCGCATCGAGCACCTCGCGGGTCTGGAAGGCGGTCGCCTCCAGCACGGCCCGCGCGAGGTGGCCCTTGTTGACGAACCTGGTCAGGCCGACGATCGCGCCGCGGGCGTCGGAACGCCAGTAAGGCGCGAAGAGACCGGAGAACGCGGGCACGAAGTACGCGCCGCCGTTGTCCTCCACCGACTTCGCGTGCTCCTCGATCTCGGCCGCGGAGCCGATCATGCCGAGGTTGTCGCGCAGCCACTGCACCAGCGAACCGGTGACCGCGATCGAGCCCTCCAGCGCGTAGACGGGCGCGGCCTCGCCGATCTTGTAGCAGATGGTGGTGAGCAACCCGTTCTCGCTCATCACCTTCTCGGTGCCGGTGTTGAGCAGCATGAAGTTGCCGGTGCCGTAGGTGTTCTTGGCCTCACCGGGCGAGAGGCAGGCCTGGCCGAACGTGGCCGCCTGCTGGTCGCCGAGGATGCCGGCGATCGGCACGCCGGCCAGCGCGCCGCGTTCGCGCACCTGGCCGTAGACCTCGGACGACGACCGGATCTCCGGCAGCATGGACATCGGGATGCCCATGTCGGAGGCGATCTCCGCGTCCCACTGCAGCGTGTCGAGGTCCATCAGCATGGTGCGCGAGGCATTCGTGGGGTCGGTGACGTGCACGCCGCCCTCGGTGCCGCCCGTCATGTTCCACAGCACCCACGTGTCCATGTTGCCGAACAGCAGGTCGCCCGCCTCGGCCTTCTCCCGCGCGCCCTCGACGTTGTCGAGGATCCAGCGGACCTTCGGCCCGGAGAAGTAGGTCGCGAGCGGCAGGCCGACCTTGGCGCGGTAGCGCTCCTGACCACCGCCGAGGTTGCCCAGCTCGGTGACGATCTTGTCGGTGCGGGTGTCCTGCCAGACGATGGCGTTGTAGACGGCTTCGCCGGTGTTCTTGTCCCACACCACGGCGGTCTCGCGCTGGTTGGTGATGCCGACGGCGACGATGTCCGAAGTGGACAGGTCGGCCTTCGCCAGCGCGCCGGCGGCGACCTGGCGGGTGTTCTGCCAGACCTCCTTCGGATCGTGCTCGACCCAGCCGGCCCTGGGGAAGATCTGCTCGTGCTCCTTCTGGTCGACCGACACCACCCGGCCCGAGTGGTCGAAGATCATGCAACGCGTCGACGTGGTGCCCTGGTCGATCGCGGCCACGTACTGGGTCATGCGGGAAGTCCTTTCAGACCGGGAGAACCAGGTAGAGCAACGCGGCGAGCGCGCCACCGATGAGCGGGCCCACGACGGGGACCCAGGAGTAGCTCCAGTTCGCGTTGCCCTTGTTGCGGATCGGCATGAGGAACGCGTAGGCGATGCGCGGACCGAGGTCGCGCGCCGGGTTGATGGCGTAGCCCGTGGGGCCACCGAGCGAGGTGCCGATCACCAGGACGACGAACGCGACGGCCGCGTACCCGAGCGCCGAGTTGCCGAACGTCGGCACGCCGTCGACGGCCACCTTGGCGCCCGGCGACAGCAGGATCCACGCGACGAGCACGAACGTGCCGATGATCTCGGAGACGACGTTCCACGGGGCGTTCGGCACCGTCGGTCCGGTGGAGAAGATGCCGAGCGTGTTCTGCGGGTCGTCGTGCGTGTCGAACTGGAGCTTGTAGGTGGCCCAGCAGAGCATCGCACCGATGATCGCGCCGACCATCTGTCCGAGGACGTAGAAGGGAACGTCACCCCACGGCGTCTTGTCCGCGATGGCGAGACCCAGGGTGACGGCGGGGTTGAGGTGCGCCCCGCTCGGGTTGGCGATGCTGGCGCCGGTGAAGACGGCGAAGGCCCAGCCGACGTTGACGAAGAGGAACCCGGTGCTGTTGCCGAGTGTGTCCTTGAGCACCTGGTTCGCGACGACACCGGTGCCCAGGAGGATGAGGACCGCGGTCCCCAGCATCTCCCAGATGAAGATCGAGCCTGCACTCATTGCCGACCTCCCGCGTGCTTGCGGCCTGAGGAGGGCGCGCACACCTGAGGTCAGGGCCGCGCTGCCCGCCTACAACGAGGTCGGACGCTATTACCGAGCTGATCAGTTGTCCATGCCAAGTGCGGTCGCATGGGCCGTTTTCAGGCCATTGGGACCTGGCGGGCTCGCCCAGCGGCGGACGGGCGTTGCTGCAGGTAACGTGATCCGCGAGTCGTCACAGGGAGGCGCCTGTCGTGGCCACGCGAAAGAACGCAGCTGCAGAACCGCAAAGCCCCAGCGCACCGCCGATCACCGGCAGACTGGGCCCGGCCGAGCGCGAGGAGTCGTGGCAGCGGCTGGAAGCCGAGACGTTCGACCTCGTCGTGGTCGGCGGTGGTGTGGTGGGCGTCGGTGCCGCGCTGGACGCCGCCACCCGCGGTCTGCGGGTGGCGCTCGTCGAGGCCCGCGACCTGGCGTCCGGCACGTCGAGCCGCTCCTCCAAGCTGTTCCACGGCGGCCTGCGCTACCTGGAGCAGCTCGAGTTCGGTCTGGTCCGCGAGGCACTGCGCGAACGCGAGCTCATGCTCACGCGCATCGCGCCGCACCTGGTGAAGCCGGTGCCGTTCCTCTACCCGCTGTCGAACAGGGTCTGGGAGCGTCCGTACACGGCGGCCGGCCTGTTCCTCTACGACACGATGGGCGGCGCCCGGTCCGTGCCGGGCCAGAAGCACCTGACCCGCGCCGGCGCGCTGCGCCTGGTCCCCGCGCTGAAGCGCGACGCGCTGATCGGCGGCATCCGCTACTACGACGCCCAGGCCGACGATGCCCGCCACACGATGATGGTGGGCCGCACCGCCGCCCACTACGGCGCGGTGGTGCGCACGTCGACCCAGGTGGTGGCGTTCCTGCGCGAGGCGGACCGCGTGTCCGGCGTGCGGGTGCGCGACGTCGAGGACGGCCGCGAGGTCGACGTGCGGGCGCACGCCGTGATCAACGCGACGGGCGTCTGGACCGACGAGCTGCAGCGCCTGTCCGGCTCACGGGGCCGGTTCCGCGTGCGCGCGTCGAAGGGCGTGCACATCGTCGTCCCGCGCGACCGGATCGTCGCCGAGTCCGGGATGATCCTGCGCACCGAGAAGTCCGTGCTGTTCGTCATCCCGTGGCGCAACCACTGGATCGTCGGCACCACCGACACGGACTGGAACCTGGACCTGGCACACCCGGCCGCCACCCAGCACGACATCGACTACATCCTCGAACACGTCAACTCGGTCCTCGCGACCCCGCTGACCCACGACGACATCGAGGGCGTCTACGCGGGCCTGCGCCCCCTGCTGGCGGGCGAGTCGGACTCGACGTCGAAGCTCTCCCGAGAACACGCGGTGGCACGCGTGGCCCCGGGCCTGGTGGCCATCGCGGGCGGCAAGTACACGACGTACCGCGTGATGGGCGCGGACGCCGTGGACGCGGCCCACGTGGACCTCCCCGGCCGAATCCAGCCGTCGATCACGGACAAGGTCCCGCTGGTGGGAGCCGACGGCTACCACGCCCTGGTCAACCAGGCGGACCAGCTGGCGGCCAAGCACGGCCTGCACCCGTACCGGGTCCGCCACCTGCTGGACCGCTACGGCTCCCTGGTGCACGAGGTCCTGTCCCTGGCGGCCGACAACCCGGACCTGCTGAAGCCGATCCCGGCCTCCCCGGACTACCTCCAGGTGGAAGCGCTGTACGCGGTCTCCCACGAGGGCGCGATGCACCTGGAGGACATCCTCACGAGGCGCACCCGCATCTCCATCGAGTACGCCCACCGAGGCGTCGACTCGGCAGAGGCGGTGGCGCGCCTGGTGGCCCCGGTGCTGAACTGGGACGAGGACGCGATCAAGCGCGAGGTGGAGGTCTACAACGCCCGCGTGGAGGCCGAACGCACCTCCCAGACCAAGCCGGACGACCAGGCGGCGGACGCGGTCCGGGCAGCGGCCCCGGAAGCAAGGGCACAACTGACCGAGCCGGTGAGCTGACCACACCCGATTTCGCTTCGCATCGCCGACGGAACACCGCACAACGCGGACAAAACCCAAGGCGATGCGAAGCGAAAGACCCCGAACAGAACAACGAGCCCCTGAACCCGAAGGGTCCAGGGGCTCGCCGCCACCACGATCAGGCCAATGCAGCCAAAGCCGTGTGAACCATCACCCGAACCCCGACCAGCAGAGCCCGCTCATCCAGGTCG
The DNA here is from genome assembly GCF_036380075.1 of Lentzea sp. Classification (NCBI taxonomy): domain Bacteria; kingdom Bacillati; phylum Actinomycetota; class Actinomycetes; order Pseudonocardiales; family Pseudonocardiaceae; genus Lentzea; species Lentzea sp. Next base: position 14,705 of record NZ_DASVFL010000132.1, read on the forward strand.
AACGTCGGCTGGTGCAGATCCCGCTGCTTCTCCACCCCGTCCCACACACCCAACCGGGCGAACGCCCCGGGAACGTGCTCCAGGTACCACCCGAAGTCCTCCCCACCGGAGGACTGCTCGGTCCCGGCCAGCGCGTCGTCCCCGAGCGCGGCCTCGATACCGGCACGCAGGATCTGCGTGGACTCGCGCTCGTTCACCACGGGCGGCACCCCGCGGCGGTGGTGCAGGTCGAAGCCGACGCCGGTGGGCGCCAGCAGGCCGGTGACCAGGTCCTTGACCAGCGGCTCCAGCTCGGCCCAGATGTTGCGGTCGCCGGTGCGCAGCGTGCCGCGCAGCAGGCCGTCCTGCGGCACGGCGTTGGGCGCCTCGCCCGCGTGGACCGCGCCCCACACCAGGACGGTGCCGGAGCGGGGGTCGACGCGGCGCGACAGCATCGTCGGCAGGCCGGTGATGACCGTGCCGAGGGCGTGGACCAGGTCCGCGGTCAGGTGCGGGCGCGAGGTGTGGCCGCCCGGCGAGTTGAGGCGCAGCTCCAGCAGGTCGGAGGCCGACGTGATGGCGCCGATGCGGGTGCCGATGCGGCCGACCTGCAGGCGGGGGTCGCAGTGCAGGCCGAAGATGCGCTCCACGCCGTCGAGACCGCCCGCCGCCAGCACGTCGAGCGCGCCGCCGGGCATGACCTCCTCCGCCGGCTGGAACACCAGGCGGACGCGGCCCGGTAGCTCCGTGGCCGAGGCCAGCGCGAGAGCAGTGGCGAGCAGCACCGTCGTGTGGGCGTCGTGACCGCACGCGTGCGACACACCGTCCACAGTGGATCCGAACGGGAGCCCGGTGTTCTCGTGCAGCGGGAGGGCGTCCATGTCGGCGCGCAGCGCCACGCAGCGGGGGCCGCTGCCGACGTCGCAGACCATGCCCGTGCCGCCGGGGAGGATGCGCGGCTTGAGGCCGACCTCGCGCAGCAGCTTCGCCACCAGCTCGGTGGTGTTGTACTCGCGGCGGGAGAGCTCGGGGTTGGCGTGGATGTGGCGGCGCCAGGCGACGACGTCGGCGGCGTGCACCTTCAGCCAGTCGTCGAGCCAGGCGGGGCCGCGGCCGTCTCCGAGATCATCCACATCAGACATGCTCACCCCGGTGGGGCCGACGAGCATCTCAGGGGACGTCTTCACAGTTGAGGGACCCGAGGGCCGGGAGTCCAGGACCGTCATGCCGCACCTCCGCGGGCCAGCAGCCGTGCGCGCTGCTGGGAATCGGTGGCTGTCGCGATCGTCGTCCAAGCCATGGCAAGTGCTCCGTCGAGGAGCGCACGGTCGGCCGACGCCGAGGCACAGGCGGTCGCGAACTCTTGTTGGTGGTTCACCGCGTCTCCGCAGTCGATGGCGATGGTCGGGTGGATGGCGGGCAACACTCGTGTCACGTTGCCCATGTCGGTGCTTCCGATCTTCTCCCGCTGCTCCTGCTCCGGCGGGAGAGGGCGTCGTCCCAGCTCGGTGGCCGCGCGCCGGTAGGCGTCCGCCAGCCACTGGTCGGGAGTCAGCTCCGCGTAGATCGGCGACACCTGCTCGACCTCATGGGTGCAGCCGGTCGCGAGCGCGCCGGCCTTGAAGCAGTCCCGGATCCGGTTCTCCAGGCGCTGCAACGATTCCAGGTTCTCCGCCCTCACGTCGAACATCGCCGACGCGTGGGCGGGTATTACGTTCGGCACGGTGCCGCCGTGGGTGACGATGCCGCTCACCATCTGCCCCGGCTCGAAGTGCTGCCTCAGCAGGCTGATCGACATCTGCGCGATCGTGACCGCGTCCGCGGCGTTGACACCCAGGTGCGGAGCGGCGGCCGCGTGCGACGGCTTGCCCGTGTAGTGCACCTTCAGGTCCGTGATGGCCAGCGACTTCGCGGCGCACGACTCGTACGGCGCGGGGTGCACCATCATCGAGAGCGAGACGCCGTCGAACACGCCCCGTTCCAGCATGAGGACCTTGCCGCCACCGACCTCCTCGGCCGGAGTGCCGATCACCTTCACGGTGACACCCAGGCGGTCGGCGACGTCACGCAGAGCGAGCGCGGCGCCGACGGACGCGGCGGCGATGACGTTGTGCCCGCACGCGTGCCCCACCTCGGGCAGGGCGTCGTACTCGGCGCAGAGCCCCAGCACCAGCTCGCCGTCGCCGTAGGTCGCGACGAAGGCCGTGTCGAGGTCAGCGACACCGCGGTCGACCTCGAAACCCTCCCTGACCAGCAACGACGCGATCTTCTCGGCGCTGCGGTGCTCCTCGAACGCCAGCTCCGGCTCGGCGTGGATCGAGTGCGAGAGGTCCAGCAGGGCGTCCGAGTACCGCTCGACGGCCGAGCGAGTGCTGATCTTCAAGTCGGTACCCATTTGCCACCATCCTGCATCACCACCCGTGGGACACGGCGCGCTGATGATGATCAACCGGACGGCCGGTCGCAGCGCTGCGCCGAGCGGCGAGCGAGTTTCGGTCTGACCGATCAACGATGACGCAAATGGTCGAGAGACACGCTTAACTTTGACTATTACGTCCCATCAGGTGAGACGAGCCGTCCCAGGGCCGCTCAGCCCTTCTTGGCCTTGCGCTCCTTGCGCCACATCGCCCAACGCTTCTTGTTGCGGAGGTAGACCAGCCCGAACAGCACGAGGGCGATGCCGCCCATCCACAGCTTCTTCCTGGTCTCCGCCCGCTCTTCCGGGGACTGCTCCTGCGGCGCGTTCACGCTGGGAGCAGGGTTCACCGCTGTCGTCTGCTGCGCTGCCACCGGCGCGTTCCGCACCTCTTGCGCGGACGCCACACCGGCGATCCCGACAACGCTCATCAGCGCGAACACGCAGGCCAGCAGCAACCTCGACATGGCCTGAACTGTACCTCGAATACCACGTTCGATGGTCACCCAAACTAGCTAAGCGCCTACCGAGAGTCCGATTGGAACGCGGTCAGGATCTGCTCCGCGGCGAGGGTGGCGGTGAGCTCCCCCGACCGCACCTTCTCCATCAGGGAGGGGGTCAGGGACCGCACGGCGGCGCTGTCGCGCACCTGCCGCCGGAGCTCGTCGTGGACCATCATCCAGGTCCAGTCGACCTGCTGGCGGCGGCGCCGCTCGTCCAGCTCGCCGGCGTCCGCCAGGGTCCGCCGGTGTTCCAGCACTCGGGACCAGAGCTCGTCGAGGCCGGTTCCGGTGAGACCCGAGCACGTGAGCACCGGCGGGTGCCAGACCGCGTCCGGCGGCCGCAGCAGCTTGAGCGCCCCGGCCAGTTCGCGCGCGGCCTTGCGGGCGTCCAGCTCGTGCTCGCCGTCGGCCTTGTTGACCGCGATGACGTCCGCGAGCTCCAGGATGCCCTTCTTGATGCCCTGGAGCTGGTCGCCGGTGCGCGCGAGCGTCAGGAACAGCGAGCAGTCCGTCATGTTCGCGACGGCGACCTCGGACTGCCCGACGCCGACGGTCTCGACCAGCACGACGTCGAAGCCCGCGGCCTCGACCAGCACGATCGTCTCGCGGGTGGCCTGCGCGACGCCGCCGAGCGTGCCGGAGGTCGGCGACGGCCGGATGAACGCGTTCTCGTCGACCGACAGCCGCTGCATCCGCGTCTTGTCGCCCAGGATGCTGCCGCCGGTGCGGGTCGACGACGGGTCGACGGCGAGCACCGCGACCCGGTGCCCCTGCCCGGTCAGCGCGGTGCCGAGGGCGTCGATGAACGTCGACTTGCCGACACCGGGCACGCCGGTGATGCCGACGCGGATGGCGTCACCCGACTTCGGCAGCAGCTCGACCAGCAGCTCCTGCGCCTTCGCGCGGTGGTCGGCGCGCGTCGACTCGACCAGCGTGATCGCCCGTGCGAGCACGCCCCGGTTGCCGCCGAGCACGCCCTTCGCGTACTCGGCGACGTCGATCGTCCTAGGCATCGTGGCCGAGCTGCGCTGCCAGCTTGACCAGCAGGTCCTTCGCGGCGTCCGCGATCACCGTGCCGGGCGGGAAGATCGCCGACGCGCCCGCCGCGTACAGCTCCTCGAAGTCCTGCGGCGGGATCACGCCACCGACGACGATCATGATGTCCTCGCGGCCGAGCTTGACGAGCTCCTCCTTGAGCGCGGGCACGAGCGTGAGGTGTCCGGCCGCCAGCGAGGAGACGCCGACGATGTGCACGTCGGCCTCGGTGGCCTGGCGCGCGACCTCCTCCGGCGTCTGGAACAGCGGGCCGACGTCGACGTCGAAGCCGAGGTCCGCGAACGCCGTGGCGATCACCTTCTGGCCGCGGTCGTGCCCGTCCTGCCCCATCTTCGCGACGAGGATGCGCGGGCGGCGGCCCTCCTCCTCCGCGAACGTCTCGACGACCTCGCGGCAGGCGTCCACGTTGGACACTTGGCCGACCTCCTGCCGGTAGACGCCGGTGATGGTGCGGATCTGGGCGGAGTGCCGGCCCCAGACCTTGCCGAGCGACTCGGAGATCTCGCCGACGGTGGCCTTGGCGCGGGCGGCGTCGATGGCCAGCTCCAGCAGGTTGCCGCCGCCGCCCGCCGCGTTCGTCAGCGCCGCCAGCGCACTGTCCACAGCGGACTGGTCGCGTTCCTCCCTGAGGCGGCGCAGCTTCTCGAGCTGCTGGGCGCGCACGCCGGCGTTGTCGACCTTGAGGACCTCGATCTCCTCGTCGCTGGTCACGAGGTACTTGTTGACGCCGATGACGGGCTGACGGCCGGAGTCGATGCGCGCCTGCGTCCGCGCCGCCGCCTCCTCGATGCGCAGCTTGGGGATGCCCTCGTCGATCGCGCGGGCCATGCCGCCGGCCTTCTCGACCTCGGTGATGTGCTCCCACGCCTTGGCCGCGAGCTCGTTGGTGAGGCGTTCGACGTACGCGCTGCCGCCCCACGGGTCGATCACGCGCGTGGTGCCGGACTCCTGCTGGAGCAGCAGCTGCGTGTTGCGGGCGATGCGCGCCGAGAAGTCGGTGGGCAGCGCGAGGGCCTCGTCGAGCGCGTTGGTGTGCAACGACTGCGTGTGCCCCTGCGTCGCGGCCATCGCCTCGACGCACGTGCGCGCGACGTTGTTGAACACGTCCTGCGCGGTCAGCGACCACCCGGACGTCTGGCAGTGCGTGCGCAGGCTCAGCGACTTGGGCGACTTCGGGTCGAAGCCCTTGACGAGCTTCGCCCAGAGCAGGCGCGCGGCCCGCATCTTGGCGATCTCCATGAAGAAGTTCATGCCGATGGCCCAGAAGAAGCTGAGCCGCGGCGCGAACGCGTCCACGTCGAGCCCGGCCTCCCTGCCCGCGCGGAGGTACTCGACGCCGTCCGCGAGCGTGTAGGCCAGCTCCAGGTCGGCCGTCGCCCCGGCCTCCTGCATGTGGTAGCCGGAGATCGAGATGGAGTTGAACTTAGGCATCTTCTGGCTGGTGTAGCTGAAGATGTCGGAGATGATCCGCATCGACGGCTGCGGCGGGTAGATGTAGGTGTTGCGGACCATGAACTCCTTGAGGATGTCGTTCTGGATGGTCCCCATGAGCTGCTCCGGCTTCACCCCCTGCTCCTCCGCCGCCACGACGAACAGGGCCAGGATGGGCAGCACCGCGCCGTTCATCGTCATCGACACGGACATCTTGTCGAGCGGGATGCCGTCGAACAGCGTGCGCATGTCGTAGATCGAGTCGATCGCGACCCCGGCCATGCCGACGTCACCGGCGACGCGCGGGTGGTCGGAGTCGTAGCCGCGGTGGGTGGCGAGGTCGAAGGCGACGCTCAGGCCCTTCTGCCCGGCCGCGAGGTTGCGGCGGTAGAAGGCGTTCGACTCCTCCGCCGTCGAGAACCCGGCGTACTGGCGCACGGTCCACGGCTGGTTGACGTACATCGTCGGGTACGGACCGCGCAAGAACGGCGCGATGCCGGGATAGGTCTCCAGGAAGTCGAGACCGTCCACGTCGGACTGGCCGTAGACCGGCTTGACCGCGATGCCCTCCGGCGTCTCCCAGGCGGGGAGGTCGGTCTCGTACTTGGCCGACGGGAGCGGGCCGAGGTCGATGTCCGCGAAGTTGGGGATCATCGCTCCACTCCCAGGTGCGCGTAGGTGCTGTTGAGGATCTCCAGTGCCGGGCAACCCGCGTAGACCTGGCCGTCGACCCGCGCGTCGGTCTTCCTGCCCGCCAGCAGCACCCGTTCGGCGCCGGCTGCGCGCAGGGCCTCGACGGTCTCGACCGCCTGGTCGGCGTAGCTCGACTCGCTGCCGCAGAGGACGGCGATCCTGGCCCCGCTGGCCTTGAACTTCTCGGCGACCTCGCCCGGCGAGCCGGTCGGGCCCGCGTTCGGGGTGGCGAAGCCGCCGGCGTTGAAGAGGTTGGCGGCGAAGGTGGCGCGGGCGGTGTGGGCGGCGACCGGGCCGAGGGTGGCGAGGAAGACCTGCGGGCGTTCCGGCTGGGCGTCGGCGAGGTCGCGGAGCTCCTCGAAGGCCTGTGCGTACCGCACCCGCGGCAGCCCGAAACTGTCAGACCCGCTTGAGAGGCTTGGGATGGGGGGTGGATCCCCCCAGGGGGCCTGCGAGTCGGAATCGATTCCGGAGGCGGGGTCCGGCGCGACCGCCGGGTCGCGGACCACCGGCTTCTCGCCGAGGTTCGGGTACTCGCTGACCCCGGTGACCGGGTCGCTGCGGTCCGCCAGCCGCGCCGACCGCCTGGCCCACGTCTCCGCGATCCGCGACCGGACCAGCTCCCCGGCGGCGGGCAGGCCACCGGCCCGTTCGAGCTCCTGGAACCACGCCCAGGCCGAGGAAGCCAGCGACTCCGTCAGCTGCTCCACGTACCAGGACCCGGCCGCGGGGTCGATCACCTCGCCGAGGTGCGACTCCTCCAGCAGCAGGTTCTGCGTGTTGCGGGCGATCCGGCGCGCGAACTCGTCCGGCAGGCCGATCGCCGCGTCGAACGGCTGCACCGTCACGGCGTCGGCGCCGCCGAGACCGGCGGACAGGCAGGCCACGGTCGTGCGCAGCATGTTCACCCACGGGTCGCGGCGGGTCATCATCGCCGACGACGTGATTGCGTGCTGCAGTTGCACAGCTTCGCCGGCACCGGACACCTCGGCCACGCGCGCCCATAGCCTGCGGGCCGCCCGCAGCTTGGCGATCGTCGTGAACTGGTCGGCCGTCGCGGCGTAGCGGAACTCCAGCTGCGCGAAGGCCTCCGGCGCCGACAGGCCCGCGTCCGTCAGGGCGCGCAGGTACGACACGGCCAGGGCCAGCGAGGCACCCAGCTCCTCGGTGTCCGAGCCGCCCGCGTCGTGGAACGGCAGCGCGTCCACCACGACGGTCCGCAGGCCCGGGAACTGCGCGCGAGCCTGCCGGATCACGTCGAGAGCTTCACCCGAGGGTGTCAGTGCGAGGTTGCCGCGCACGTCCGACGCCAGCACGGGCGCCTGGTCGTAGATCCGCAGCATCGCGCGCGCCGCGTCGACGGAACCGTCGAGCACGATCGGCGCGAGGTCGAGGTAGACGCCGTCGAGCAGGCCTTCCAGCGAGGCCGCGGGTACGGCGAGCCACAGCGACGTGACGCCGCCCTCCAGGTCGTTCATCAGAGCGACCGGGTCGGGCACGGAGTGGCGCTGGCGGACGTCCCAGCCCTGCTTCGCCGGCACCAGCGCGTACGGCGGGAGGGCGTCGTCGAGGGTGTACAGCGGCTGCAGCTCGATGCCGTCGTACGTCTTGGTGACCAGCGAGTCGTAGCTCGCGCCGGTCTTGGTCAGGACGGCGTCGACCAGGTCACGCCACTGTTCCCTCGACGCCGAGGGGAACTCGTTCGGGCGGAATTCGGCGGGCAAGGCCAACTCCATCATGCGTTGCAGTGTTACCGAGCGGTACCGGCACGGCTATGTGAGGTTCACCGCCGTTAACGATGCAGTGAAGCCCCTCCGAGTGTCTCAGGAATGATGAACCGGTGGAGAACGGTGACCAGGAGCGCTTGATCGCGGCCAGATACCGGCTGCTGCACCTGCTCGGTCAGGGCTCGATGGGCACCGTGTGGGCCGCTCACGACGAGGTGCTGCGCCGCCAGGTCGCGGTCAAGGGGATCCTGCGGCCGCCCGGCATGCCCGACGTGGCCGCCGACGAGCTCCGGGAACGGACCATGCGCGAGGCGCGGGCCGTCGCCGCGCTCTCCCACCCGAACGTGGTGACGCTCTACGACGTGGTGCAGCACGAGGGCGACCCGTACGTCGTGATGGAGCAGGTGCCGTCGCGCAGTCTCGGTGAGGTGCTGCAGGAGCAGGGCTGCCTCACCGAGAAGCAGGGCGCGGCGGTGCTGGACGCGGTCGCGTCGGCGCTGGCGGCCGCGCACCGGGCGGGCATCACGCACCGGGACGTGAAGCCCGGCAACGTGCTGATCGCGGACGACGGCCGGGTGAAGCTCACCGACTTCGGCATCGCGCGCAACGTCGCCGAAGCCACCATGACCGCGCGCGGCATCACGCTCGGCACCCCCGCCTACATCGCGCCCGAGGTGGCGCAGGGCGGTGACGTGTCGGAGGCGGCCGACCGGTGGTCGCTCGGCGCGACGATGTGGGCCGCGATGGCCGGTGAGCCGCCGTACGTGGGCAAGAACGTCATGCAGACCATCAACGCGGTGATCAACGGCGACGTGCCGGTGCCCGCGGGTGCCGGTCGGCTCGCGCCGGTGGTCAGCGGGCTGATGCGCAAGGACCCGGCGGAGCGGATGTCGCTCGTCGACGTGCGCAGGCAGGTCTACGCGCTGCTGCCGGAGCCGGGCACGGACGCGTTCGAGGTGCGCGAGCCGGTGGCGCCGCCGGTGGTCGTGCGGCCCAAGCCGAAGATCGAGCCGGACGCGCCGCTGGCCGACGACCCCGGCCCGTTGCCGTTCCTGGTCACCAAGCCGTTGCCGCCGCGGGAACGCGGCCGCGTCGCCTCGGTGCTCGTGCTGGTCGCGGCCGTGCTGCTGTTCGTCGCGGGCTCCGGCGGCGGGTTCGCGCTGACCAGGCTCGCGGCGGGCGCCACGCTGCTGCCGCCGGCCCGGCAGACGACGCAGACCCTGCCCACCCTGCCGACGTCGGCGACGCTGGAACCCAGGACAGCGGCCGCGGTGAGCGCGAACGGCGACCAGGGCGGCAAGTTCACGCTGAACGTCGACGAGAGCTGGACGACCTACGCCGAGCAGCGCGCCGCGGACACGCGCCTGCCGGCGTCGGCGGTGGTGCACTTCGTGTCGGGCAGCGGCGCGTACGAGGCGGCCGTGCACCGGTTCCCGGACTTCTACCCCAAGCGCGACCTCAAGACGTACTTCTCCGGCGTGCAGGCGCGGTGGCCCGGCCGGTTCTTCGGCGGCGAGAAGGTGCCGACGCCGAACCTCCCCGGGCCGCGGTTCGAGGACAGCGTCCAGTTCATCTACCGGACGGTCGAGGGCGACGAGCCCACGACGTCACGGCGGTCGCACTTCTCCCGCGTGCTCCCCTACGGCAGCGACCTGTGGGTCGTCGAAGTGGTGGTGCCCACGGAGCAGGAGGACGAGGCGCGGGCGCGCCTGTTCGACGCGATCGCCTCGACGTTCGCCCCGGTTTAAGCTCTCGCGGTGACTCCAGAAGAGCTGGCCGGCAAGGCCGCGGAAGAGATCCAGAGCCGCACCGGCATCGAGAAGCACGACATCGCCATCGTGCTCGGCTCCGGCTGGCGGCCCGCCGCCGACGTGATCGGCGAGCCGGTCAGCGAGATCGGCGTGGGTGAGCTGACGGGCTTCGAGGCGCCGACCGCGCTCGGCCACGGCGGCACCATCCGTTCCGTCGAGGTGGGCGGCAAGAAGGTCCTCGTCGTCCTCGGCCGCACCCACGGCTACGAGGGCAAGGGCGTGCAGAAGGTCGTGCACGGCGTGCGCACCGCCGCCGCCGCGGGCGTGTCGACGGTCGTGCTGACCAACGCCGCCGGTGGCCTGCGGCAGGGCATGTCCGTCGGGCAGCCGGTGCTGATCTCCGACCACCTCAACCTGACCTCGTTGTCGCCGCTGGTCGGCGCGCGGTTCGTCGACCTCACGGACCTGTACTCGCCGCGGCTGCGCAAGCTCGCGCAGGAGATCGACCCCTCGCTGGAGGAGGGCGTGTACGCGGGCCTGCCCGGCCCGCACTTCGAGACGCCCGCCGAGATCCGGATGCTGCGCACGATGGGCGCCGACCTGGTCGGCATGTCGACCGTGCACGAGGCCATCGCCGCGCGTGCCGAGGGAGTCGAGGTGTTCGGGCTGTCGCTCGTCACGAACCTCGCGGCCGGCATCACCGGTGAGCCGCTGAACCACCAGGAGGTGCTCGACGCCGGTGCCGCCGCGGCCGAGCGCATGGGCACGCTGCTGCGCGAGCTGGTGGACCGCGCATGAGCCTGGCGCCGGCCCTGCGTGACGCGACGTTCCGGTGGATCGCCGACGACCCGAGCACGGCCACCCGCGAGGAGCTGCAAAGCGTTCTGGCGCGGGCGATGGGCGGTGACCCCGCCGCGTTGGAGGACCTCCAAGACCGGATGGCGGGGCCGCTGACGTTCGGCACGGCCGGTCTGCGCGGGCCGGTGCGAGCGGGCACGAACGGCATGAACGTCGCCACCGTCGTCCGCGCGACCGCCGGTCTGGCGTCGTGGCTCGGGGCGGCGCGGGGCATCGTGTTCGTCGGCCGCGACGCCCGGCACGGCTCGGAGGAGTTCGCCGTCGCCGCCGCCGAGGTCATGGCCGCGGCGGGCTTCGACGTGCGGGTGCTGCCCGGACCGCTGCCGACGCCGGTGCTGGCCTACCTGGTGCGGGCGCACGACGCGGTGGCGGGCATCCAGATCACCGCGTCGCACAACCCGCCCGCGGACAACGGCTACAAGCTCTACCTGGCCGGTGGTTCGCAGATCGTGCCGCCGTCGGACGGCGAGATCGAGAAGGCGATCGAGTCGGTGCCGGCGGCGGTGTCCGTGCCGCGAAACGCTTCGTACAGCACGGTTTCGGACGCCGAGGTCGACGCCTACCTGGACCGCGTGGCGCAGCTGCCCACGGGCCAGACGCGGTCGTTGAAGATCGCGCTGACGCCGATGCACGGCGTCGGTGGCGCGTTCGCCGTGGAAGCGTTGCGGCGCGCGGGTTTCACCGACGTGCACGTGGTGCGGTCGCAGGCGGTGCCGGACCCGGACTTCCCGACCGTGGTGTTCCCGAACCCGGAGGAGCCGGGCGCGTCCGACGAACTGCTCGCCCTCGCGGCGTCGGTGGACGCGGACCTCGCCATCGCGCTGGACCCGGACGCGGACCGGTGCGCTCTCGGCGTCAAGGACGGCGACACGTGGCGGATGCTGCGCGGGGACGAGACGGGCGTGCTGCTCGGCTCGCTCGTGCTGTCCACCACCGACTCCACGGACCCGCTGGTGGCGACGACGATCGTGTCGTCGTCACTGCTGAAGTCGATCGCGGCCGCACACGGCGCGCGGTACGCGGAGACGCTGACCGGCTTCAAGTGGCTGGCGCGCGCGGGCGAAGGTCTCGTGTTCGCCTACGAGGAGGCGCTCGGCAACTGCGTCGACCCCGCGCACGTCGCCGACAAGGACGGCATCTCGGCCGCGGTCGTCGCCGCCGACCTCGCCGCCGGGTTGAAGGCCTCCGGTCGCACGCTGCTGGACGCGCTGGACCAGCTGGCGGTGGACCACGGCCTGCACCTGACGGACCAGGTGTCGTTGCGCTACACCGACCTGAGCCTGATCGGCGCGACGATGTCCCGCCTGCGGGCGAACCCGCCGGCGGACTTCGCGTCCGAGGACCTGCTGCCGGGCGCCGACGTGCTGCGGTGGACGGCCGACGGCGTGCGCGTGATCGTGCGACCGTCCGGCACCGAGCCGAAGCTCAAGGCGTACCTGGAGGTGGTCGAGCCCGTCACGGCCGGACTGGAGTCCGCCCGTGCGTCCGGCCGGGCCAGGCTGGCCGAGCTGCGGGAACGGGTGACCGAGCTGGTCAGCTGACCCGCTCGGTCTGCTCGCTCAGCCGGCGATCGCGATCGCCAGGCACAGCGCGGCGACGACGAAACCCCCGCCGGCCACGAAGTAGGCCCTCCTGGTCGGCGGGGTCACCGCGTTGCGGCGCCCCTCGGTGACCGCCGCGACGGCGATCCGCCCGAAGATGTACGCGATCGTGCAGAGCCCCACGCCGAGTCCGAGCAACATCGTGTTGACGTCCCACGGGCTGTGGTCGAACCCCGGCCACAGCGACGCGAAGAGGGGCCCGAACCCGATCATCCCGATGCCGATCGCGAGGCCGAAGCCCCAGGTGATGCGACGTTGACGAGGACTGGTGGTCATAAGGGCGGTGGTCTTCATGGTCCCTCCTGTGTACACCCGTTAAGACGTGCTTCCGGCCTCGGGGTTCCGTTTCCGGAGCAAC
>NZ_DASVFL010000133.1:0-4444 GCF_036380075.1 Lentzea sp.
CCGGAGCCGATCACGACAGCGTCGACCTCGTTCACGCGCGTCCTCCCATCGCCGTCACGACCTCGCGCAGCACTTCACGCGCGTCGTGTCCGGGCCACCATTCCAGATGCCGTCTCGCCCGTGCGGTCCGCGTGCGACCGGACGTCGTCGGCCATGGCCCGAGTACCCGAAATGTGAGCGGCGACGCCGTATCTCATTTCGTTCGGCACCGAAGAGCTAGCACACTCCGCAATGCGGCGGTAGTCACATGAACCCAACGGATCTGTGTTCCGTAGCACATAAGGGGCCGCTACGAGGGCCACCGCCCGATACTGAGCTACCGCTTAGTATGTGACGATCACTCGGACAAGGACCCTGCATGCCCTTCCGCCGTGTACTGCCCACCGCTGTGGTGCTCGCCGTCCTCGTGGCCGGCTGCGGCGCCGCGGACGAGGAGAAAGCCCAGGTCAAAACCGGGCCGGGCGTTACCGACGACACGATCTCGCTCGGCATCCTGTCGGACATGACAGGGCCGTTCAAAGCCTCCGCGCTGACCAGGATCAAGGGCTACGAGCTGTACCTGAAGCAGGTCAACGACCGCGGCGGCATCTGCGGCCGGCACGTCGAGCTCAAGATGAAGGACCACGCCTACGACGTGCAGAAGGCACTCGACGGCTACTTCGACCTCGAACCGCAGGTCCTGGGCCTGCTGGAGCTCGCGGGCACCCCGATGACCGCCGCGATCGAGCCGGACATCATGCAGACCCGCACGCTGACGGCGCCCGCGTCGTGGGCGGCGTCGCTGCTCGGCAACCCGCACATGATGATCGTGGGGACGACCTACGACCTCGACGTCATCAACGGCCTCGACCACTACAAGCGCCGCGGCGTGATCAAGGAAGGCGACACGGTCGGGCACGTCTTCGTCCAGGGCAGCTACGGCGACAACGCCGTCGAGGGCAGCCGGTTCGTCGGCCAGCAGTGGAACATGAAGGTCGCCGAGCAGCCCATCGGCGAGACCACCGCCGACCTCACCCAGCAGATCGCGGCGCTCAAGGCCGCCGGTGCGAAGGCCGTCGTGCTGAGCACCACGCCCGCCCAGACCGCCGCGGCGGTCGGTGTCGCGGCGGCGCTGAAGTGGGAGGTGCCGTTCATGGTCAACGTGGTCGGCTTCGACACCGCGATCCTCGACTCGCCCGTCGGCGCGGCCGTGGAGAAGCAGGTGTCCGTGGTGACGTCGGTCGCGCCGTTCACCGGCACCCAGCCCGGCCCGCGCGAGGTGGCGGCGGCGTTCGGCAAGTACTACCCGACCGACAAGCCGGCGATCTACGTCGACCACGGCTACACCGTCGCGAAGGTGTTCCTCTCCGTCGTCGAGAAGGCCTGCAAGGAGGGCGACCTCACGCGCGACGGCGTGCTGAAGGCCTTCCAGGACACCACCGGCCTCGACACCCAGGGCCTGACGGGGCCGCTGCGGTACTCGCTGGTGGGACGTCCGTCGGCGACGCAGTCGTACATCACCAAGGTCGACCGGAAGGCGCCCGGCGGTCTCACGACCGTGGAGGAGCTGTTCGAGTCCGACCTGGTGAAGGCCAAGGGCACGCGCGCCCGGTAGCAACCGCGTTCGCGCCACATGAGGAACGGCCCCACCCGCACGCGGGAGGGGCCGTTCCTCGTCGGTCCTACTTGCCGAAACCGGCCTTGCGCAGGGCGTCCGCCATCGACCCGCTCGCGGGCGGGGGCGAGGTGCGCTGCTGGCCGCCGCGCTGCTGGCCACCACCGCGCTGCTGCGGACGGCCACCGCGGTCGCGGCCACCGCCACCGCCGCCCTGCTGCCGAGGAGCGGCCTTGCCGGGCTCGTCGGTCAGCCGCAGCGTGAGGCCGATGCGCTTGCGGGCCTCGTCGACCTCCAGCACCTTCACGCGCACCACGTCACCGGACTTCACGACGTCGCGCGGGTCCTTCACGTAGGTGTTCGACAGGGCGGAGATGTGCACGAGACCGTCCTGGTGCACGCCGATGTCCACGAACGCGCCGAACGCGGCCACGTTCGTCACGACGCCCTCCAGCACCATGCCGGGCTTGAGGTCGGCGATCTTCTCGACGCCGTCCGCGAAGGTCGCCGTCTTGAACGCCGGACGCGGGTCGCGGCCCGGCTTCTCGAGCTCCTTCAGGATGTCCGTGACGGTCGGCAGGCCGAACTTCTCGTCGACGAACTGCTCGGGACGCACCTTCGTGAGCACCGCGGTGTTGCCGATCAGCTCGGCGCCCGCGGCCTCCTGGATGCGCCGCACCACCGGGTACGCCTCGGGGTGCACCGAGGACGCGTCCAGGGGCTCGTCGCCGCCGCGGATCTTGAGGAAGCCCGCGCACTGCTCGAACGCCTTCGGGCCCAGGCGCGCCACGTCCTTCAGCGAGGTGCGCGTCCTGAACGGGCCGTTCGCGTCGCGGTGCAGCACGATGTTCTCCGCGAGACCGGCGGTGATGCCGGAGACGCGGGTCAGCAGCGGCACGGACGCGGTGTTCAGGTCGACGCCGACCGCGTTCACGCAGTCCTCGACCACCGCGTCGAGCGAGCGCGACAGCTTCGACTCGGACAGGTCGTGCTGGTACTGGCCGACGCCGATCGACTTCGGGTCGATCTTCACGAGCTCGGCCAGCGGGTCCTGCAGGCGGCGCGCGATCGAGACCGCGCCGCGGATCGACACGTCGAGGCCCGGCAGCTCGGACGACGCGTAGGCCGACGCCGAGTACACCGACGCGCCCGCCTCGGACACCACGATCTTGGTGAGGTTCAGCTCGGGGTGGCGCTTGATCAGGTCGGCGGCCAGCTTGTCGGTCTCGCGAGACGCCGTGCCGTTGCCGATCGCGATGAGGTCGACGTTGTGCTGCTTGGACCACGCGGCGAGCTTGGCGATCGACTCGTCCCAGCGGTTCGCGGGCACGTGCGGCTGGATGACGCCGTGCGCGACGACCTTGCCGGTGGCGTCGACGACCGCGACCTTCACGCCGGTGCGGTAGCCGGGGTCGAGGCCCATCGTGGCGCGCGTGCCGGCCGGGGCGGCCAGCAGCAGGTCGCGCAGGTTCGAGGCGAACACCTTCACGGCCTCGTCCTCGGCGAACGCGCGCAGGCGGCCGCGCAGGTCGATGCCCAGGTGCACGAGGATGCGGGTCCGCCACGCCCAGCGCACGGTGTCGGTGAGCCACTTGTCGCCGGGGCGGCCCCGGTCGTCGATGCCGAACCGGGCGGCGATGCGCACCTCGAACGACGAGGGGCCTTCCTCGCGCGGCTCCTCCGGCTCCAGGACGAGGTCGAGGACCTCCTCCTTCTCGCCGCGGAACAGCGCCAGGATGCGGTGCGACGGCAGCTTCGCGAACGGCTCGTCGAACTCGAAGTAGTCGGAGAACTTGGCGCCGTCGGTCTCCTTGCCCTCGCGGACCTTGGAGACGACGCGGCCGCGCGTCCACATCTGCTCGCGCAGCTCGCCGATCAGGTCGCCGTCCTCGCCGAACCGCTCGACCAGGATGGCCCGCGCGCCCTGCAGGGCGGCCGCCGCGTCGGCGACCTCCTTCGCGGGGTCGACGAACTTCGCGGCCTCGTCCTGCGGGTTCAGGCCGGGATCACCCAGAAGTGCGTCGGCCAGCGGCTCCAGGCCTGCTTCCTTCGCGATCTGGGCCTTCGTGCGGCGCTTCTGCTTGTACGGCAGGTAGAGGTCCTCGAGCCGCGCCTTGGAGTCGGCGGCGAGGACCTGCGCCTCCAGGGCGTCGGTGAGCTTGCCCTGCTCGCGGATCGAGTTGAGGACGGCCGCGCGGCGCTCCTCCAGTTCGCGCAGGTAGCCGAGGCGTTCCTCGAGCGTGCGCAGCTGGGCGTCGTCGAGACCGCCGGTCGCCTCCTTGCGGTAGCGGGCGACGAACGGGACGGTCGCGCCACCGTCGAGCAGCTCGACAGCAGAGCCGACCTGGCCCGCGGCCACGCCGAGCTCGTCAGCGATCTTCTGGTGGATGAGCGTTGTCACAGCGCGCCATTCTGCCCGCTGCCCGATCCGGCGTGGCACGGTGTCCGGGTGACCATCGCCGAGGTCGTCCCCTCATTGCTGTCGGGCCTGGACGTTCCGGGTGCCGACAACACGCTCGGCCTGCCGCCGGCCCGGCGTGTCGTCCTGCTGCTCGTCGACGGGCTCGGGCACGAGCTCCTCCAGGCGCACGCCGGGCACGCGCCGTTCCTCTCGGGCCTCGCGCCGCGGCGGATCGACGCGGGCTTCCCGTCGTCGACCGCCACCAGCCTCGCCTCGATCGGCACCGGGCTGCTGTCCGGTGAGCACGGCATCGTCGGCTACACGTTCGCCGTGGGCGACGAGGTGCTCAACTCGCTGAGCTGGACACGGGCCGGCGACCACCACCACGACCTGCGCAAGGCGCTCGTGCCCGAGGTCGTGCAGCCGCACCCGACGGTGTTCGAACGCGC